>JADFON010000145.1 GCA_022562855.1 Candidatus Zhuqueibacterota bacterium
TTTTATAGACCTGAATAATTCATGAAATATCTTAAAGTAATTCGGTGAAATGCCTAATCGTGCTGTACTTGAGATTAGTAGAACAGGCATTCCTGCCTGTTAATATATTGACAGACCCCAAAATAAGGGGCAGGCATGAATGTCAATCCCACCAATTTTCCGAATTTTCCGATTAAGACTCCAGTTTATGAATTAATCAGGTTAATTAAAATCGATTGCCGCGCCCTTTGACCTGTTAATTTAACTAAATCAGGCTCCATTTGGCAGCAGGAAACCGGCTTACCATCAATGCTTTGAACGCAAATAAATACCTGTGGCGTTTCGTGGCGCCATTGACGAGCACGGAACATTTTTTCCGGATTTCCGAGATCACTTTTTCCCGTTGTTCTTTTGAGATGGGTTCACCGAAAAGTTTTTGAAGAGCGTATACCCTGAATCTGTCTATTCCCCACAGTTTTTTCGAAAGTTGGTCGTCATGTCCTCCCTGTTTTACCGTCAAAGCTTCAGGGATCAATGGTACTTCCATTCGGCAGGCTGTTCTCAGCCACAAATCGTAATCCTCGCACACCGGTAATCTCTCGTCAAACAGCCCTACTTTGTCAAAAAACTCTTTTCGCATCATAACAGTCGAAGGGCTTACAATACACAGTTCCAACGATTTGTCAAATATATCGCCCGAGGGTTTTTTGTGTTTACTTTTTTGTGAGATTCTTGCACCGTTCCTGATCCATATTTCTTCGGTTTGACTGATCAATACCTCAGGATGTTTTTGCATATATTCTACGTGGACCGAAAGTTTTTCCGGAAGCCAATAATCATCAGAATCAAGAAAAGCAATAAATTTCCCCTCTGCAGATCGTATACCCTTGTTTCTGGCTGCGCTGACTCCCGTTTGGTCCTGATGAATATACCTGACAGGTGATTCCGCATTACAAAAGTGATCGCGTGTATCATCGTCCGACCCATCATCCACGATAATGAGTTCATAATCTGCAAAAGTCTGTTCGAGAACGGACCTTACAGCAGCACAAAGAAAATTGTACCTGTTATACGTGGGAATTATTACACTGACCGACGGCATGGCTCATAGAAATAGCTATAAATTTGATTATGTATACCACCAAATAACTCAAATGGATGTCAAAAAAGAGAAATCATGGGGGCACTTTTTTTACCGGAAAATCAGTCGGAATGGTGTGTCAGTTTCTGACTCGTCTTGAGCCATTTCTTATCATCGAGGAATTTGTATATGGTCCGGCTAATCTTGTCACGTACTGTCCGAAAAGCTTCCGACGCTGTGGAATCGTTATCAATATTCGCGGTAGGGTCGTCGATTCCCCAGTGGTATTTTTCTCCTCCTTTGGTGAAAACGGGGCATCTTTCTCTGGCGGAATCGCAGACGGTGATAACATGATCGAACGGCTGGTCGACATATTTTTCAACACTATCCGAACGGTGTGACGATATGTCGATTCCTTTTTCAAGCATTACCGATATTGCAAGAGGATGAACAAAAGAAGGGTGTGTTCCGGCGCTGAAGATTTCCAAATTTTCGTTACCAAAGTAACGGATAAAACCTTCTGCCATCTGACTTCTACATGAATTTCCGGTGCAGATAACGATTATTCGCTTTTTATTCATAGATCCGGGTAAACCTTGAGCAGGAATCACAATGATCGTAAACGGTCAATTCGCAAATTTCGCGCATAATATGCACAATCACATGTTAAAACACAAGAAAAAAGATAATTTATCTTTTAAACGGTTAAGAATATTTTAAAAATGATTTGAATATTAAAATTTTTTTGGTAAACTATCATCAATTCTAACCACCGAAAACTCCTTGATTTTCTTAGAGAATTCTCTTTATTACAAAATCTGTACAACCTAACGTTATAATACGGGAAAAGGAATTTTATGTCCGGTAAATTTACAGGAATATTTCCTGCACTGACGACCCCGTTTGAACAGGGGCAATTGTCAATAGGCAAATTGGAAAAGAATATCGAGCAATATAATAAATATGATTTTTCAGGATATCTTGTGCTCGGATCTACCGGGGAGACCATCCTGCTCGATGATTCGGAAAGGCTGTCTCTTGTAAAGACAATGTGCACACTTACACCAGAGGGGAAGAAGGTCATTGCCGGAACCGGACGTGAATCCACCGCCGCAACGATCGAATTCACAAACAAAGCTGCCGAATCAGGCGCAGATGCCGCGCTTGTGGTTACTCCATCGTATTACAGCGGACTGATGAGTGCGGAGGTTCTGGTAGATTATTACCTGGAAATCGCAGAAAACACCGATATTTCGATATTACTGTATAACGTACCAAAGTATACGGGACTCAACCTTCCTCTTGAGACAATAAGCCGTACAATGCGGCACCCGAATATCGACGGAATAAAGGACTCATCGGGAAACATGAGTTATCTTGAAGAAATCATAAATATGAATTCGGATTCGGATGATTTCTCGATTTTGCAGGGATCCGGGTCGGTATTATTTGCATCTCTCATGCTGGGCGCCGATGGCGGCGTCCTTGCTCTTTCCGACTTTGCACCGAGAGAAACGACCGCTATTTTTGAGGAATTTAAAAAAGGCGACCTGGATAAGTGTCAAAAAATTCAACTAAAAATAACCCCGGTAAACAATAAGATTGTCGGTTCTTTTGGGGTGCCGGGCATAAAATATGCACTCGATCTATTAGGATTTTTCGGAGGAGATCCCCGGCAGCCCCTCAAACCCTCAAACAAAGAAGTAAAAGAAGAAATAGAGAAAATTTTATCCGGCGCAGGAATGCTATAGTCTGAACAAAATATTAAATGAAATTTGACGTGCACGGGTATAAATCAAAAGATAACAGGAAATTAATTGTTAAAATGATCAATCCATAGTAAGTAATTCACGTGGTTCACTCTTGGAGGCGATATGCTTTTTTTCAAGAAAGTATTGGTGTTTCTGCCGGTTGTCATGGTTTTTGGATTTATTGCGTTTTGCAGTACAACCGTTCCCTATGACGGACCACCGGCGGATCTGGTGATAATGAATGCAAAGATCATTACAATTGACCGGGATAACCCGCGCGCGAGCGCGCTTGCGGTGATAGATGATAAGATCGTTGGCGTTGGCTCGGATTCGTATATCGGTCAATTTGTCCGGGATGGTAGTACACAGGTAATTGACGGCGACGGAAGGATGGTCGTGCCGGGATTTAACGACGCTCATGCCCACTTTGGCAGGATAAATCAGGACTATATCGATCTGAGGTATACCACCGACCCAAAGACCATTACCGAAAAAGTAGCGGAAAAGGTTGCCCAATCCCAGCCCGGGGAACTGATACGAGGGGGGAGATGGGAACACGAGATGTTTATTGACAGACAGTGGCCTACTAAGGAACTTCTGGATTCGGTTTCACCTGACAATCCTGTTTCGCTTTCGCGTGCGGACGGTCACTCTGTGCTCGTAAACAGCTATGTTATAAAACAGTCCGGGATAACAAACGAAACCCCCGACCCATATGGCGGAGAAATTCAGCGCGATCCGGTAACGGGTGAGGCGACGGGTATATTTAAGGAAACTGCGAGAAGTTTGCTCAATACGCGTGGTGTCCGTGTTGAGCGGTCGCCGGAAGAAGAGCGTGCACGCCGGGAGAAGGGCTGGAAGGATGCTTTTGAACTTGCGGCAAGCCTTGGAGTTACAACTGTCCAGCTTCCACGTGTTAATAATGTCTTCCAACAATACCTGGATCAGGGAAAACTGAGCCTGCGGGTATACTTTTCCGGAAGCCTCGGTGAAAATACTGATGGATATCAGAGGTATGTTGAACTACAAAATCAATATCCCAGGACGGGAGACTGGCTGCGTTTCGGATTTCTAAAAGGGTATATTGACGGCACACTCGGTTCCGGAACTATGCTGGTTTTTGAGCCGTTTGAGGACGAACCGGACAAGACCGGACTGCCTCGAATGGAGTACGAAGAACTTGAACGGCGTGTTATTGCCGCAGATAAACTTGGATTGCAAATTGGAATACATGCCATAGGAACAAAGGCAAATCACTGGATACTTAACGCATTTGAAGCCGCTCAAAAGACAAATGGCATCCGGGACAGCAGGCATAGAAGCGAACATGCGCAAATTCTGCATCCGGACGACATATCCCGGTTTGGCGAACTTGGCGTGATCCCGTCGATGCAGCCCACCCATGCAATTACCGATAAACGATTTGCTGAAAAAAGGATAGGGACAGAACGTGCCCGGGCAGGAGCATACGTCTGGCGAAGCCTGCTCAATGCGGGTGCAAGGATTGCATTTGGAACTGACTACGGAGTAGAACCCCTTGATCCGCTGGAAGGTCTGTTTGCCGGTGTGACACGAAAAGACCGCTTCGATGAATCGGATACCTACTGGTTTCCGGAACAGCTTCTAACACTCGAAGAAACGATTGAACTTTACACACTTGGCTCCGCTTACGCAGAATTTATGGAAGACCGGAAGGGGATGCTCAAAACAGGATACTTAGCCGATATCGTGATGTTTAATAGGGATCTCGAGACAATTCCCGAGAGAGAAATTATGAAGTCACATGTTGTTTATACGATTGTGGGTGGCAAAATAGTATTTCAAAGCGAAGGAGCGAAATAACAGAATCAAAAGGTTAGAAAATAGTTTAAAAATTGAGGTCAAGTAAAAAAGCCGCCGGGAAATCTCCGGCGGTTCATGATTTTGTGTCTGTTTTTCCAAAAAAATCAAAAAAACAAGTGAATTTATGATTGTAATTTAATAAATTCTATTTATGGAAAAAGTCTTGAGAATAGTTGTCTGATTTTTATACAGGATTTAATAACAATGCACGAGAATATTCTAATTGTTGAAGACGATTTAGAACTGCTCGATTCACTGGGGACCAGTCTTAAAGAAGATAAATACAACATTTTAATAGCGTACGAGGCGGATCTTGCGCTTGAAATACTCTTGAAAGAGAAAGTGGATCTGCTGATAACGGATGTTGAAATGCCGGACTGTGACAGTTTTTATCTTGTGGAGAATGTCCGCAAAATAATAAAATACCGGAAACTGCCTATAATTTTGATGTCCGGAGAGAAATTCAAAGAAGCGGTAATCCGGCGAGAGCAATATGGCATAAAGGAAATCTTAAAAAAACCGGTTAAGGGTGCACAGTTAAAAGAAGTAGCGGAACGGTTATTAAGGAAAACCGATAAGAAAAAAATTGTAAGTAAAGAAGTCCATGAACGGGAGATTTTGGGTAAGCTTTCCGTTCTTGTCGTGGATGATGAGGAAAATCTCCGCCAGATGCTAAAGGAATATCTTGAAACCCTGGTTAAATTCGTTACAACTGCAGGATCGTTCGAGGAGGCAAAAGTCTCTATGGAGAATCACTCCATCGATATTGTCATTACAGATGTACAAATGCAGGATTGTACCGGTTTTGAACTGGCAGAATGGATAAACGATTTGCCGGAAGCCGCCGGTATGCCTGTAATAATGATGTCAGGTGTCAGACGCGATATATCTTCCATAAAAAGGGCAAAACGGCTTTGGATCGACAAATACATTGCCAAACCGTTTGACCTCAAAACCATCCATTCGATTCTTCTCGAAGTCGGCACAAAAAAGTATAGAAGAAAAAAATTGAT
>JADFON010000146.1 GCA_022562855.1 Candidatus Zhuqueibacterota bacterium
TGTGTCATAACTATAACGTTCCTGATTCCACCCCCCCCTCTCTGTCATTGTCCCGGCAGGGGCAATCTCTGCCTTCCAATTTTACACAATGCTCTCGTATTGGTTCAGGTTTGCTCCGTAGGAGTCCCTTTTCGGGAATACCTGAACCATCCATTTAAAATCATAATTCCCTCCTCCCTTTCCAGCCGCCAACGAGAGCTCTGCCAAAAACAAAAAAACCCCTCATATAAGGGGCTTTCTTTAAAATTTCTCAATCTCCTGATTCTACATTTTTGTTTAACAATTTTTTATATGTTTCTGCAAATCCACCATTTCCATGAGGGCTAAAGCCGTGTCCCAGCCTTTGTTTCCCTTCTTTCCGCCCGACCTGTCGACAGCTTGTTCATGAGTATCGGTCGTTATTACGCCGTAAATCACGGGTATATCCGACTGCATCGCTACGTGGGCAATCCCTTTCGTAGCTTCTGCGGAAATGAAATCAAAGTGGGGCGTCTCCCCGCGAATTACCGCGCCGAGGCAAAGCACGCCGTCGTATTTGCCGCTATCCGCAACGGTTTTTGCAGTTTTCGGGATTTCAAATGCGCCCGGAACCCAGAACACATCGATATCGTCGCTCTCTGCTCCCTGTTTTTTGAGACAGTCCACCGCCCCTTTTAATAAGTTTGTTGTTATGGATTCGTTGAAACGGCTTACGACAATCCCTGTTTTTAGTCCTTTGCCGGATAGTATGCCTTTGAAAACTTTCATATGTTTATCCGCCGCCGGACTTATATTTCGAAATCCCGGTCGTGTTCCGGTTTATTCGTCAAATCTTCAAGAATCATGTGTCCGAGTTTATCGCGTTTAGTTGTCAAATATTTTCGATTTAATTCGTTCGGCTCAATCTCAATCGGTATCCGGTCGACCACTTCAAGACCATAGCCTTCCAGTCCGACAATTTTCCGCGGGTTATTGGTCATAAGACGCATTTTCCGGACTCCGATATCGTAGAGTATCTGTGCGCCGATTCCATAGTCGCGCAAATCCGGTTTAAAACCAAGTTCTTCGTTAGCTTCCACCGTATCTCTGCCTTGTTCCTGGAGCGCGTAAGCCATAATCTTGTTAGAAAGACCTATCCCTCTTCCTTCCTGACGCATATAAAGCAATATCCCGCATCCTTCCAGTTCAATTTGCTGTAATGCCCTGAAAAGCTGTTTGCCGCAGTCACATTTCAGCGAGCCGAAAACATCCCCCGTAAGACATTCGGAATGCGCCCTGACCAGGACAGAATTTTCTGAGGAAATTTCACCTTTGACAAGGGCGATATGATGTCTGCCGTCATTGAGGTTCTGGTAAAGATGAAGACGAAAATTCCCATATGATGTTGGAAAATCGATCTCTGACTTCTTCTTTACCATCAGTTCTTTTTTGCGCCTGTATTTTATGAGATCGGCAATTGATATGATTTTCAGATCGTTTTCTTTTGCAACCTCGATCAGTCTCGGCAGTCGTGCCATATTGCCGTCTTCGTCCATAATTTCACACAACACACCGGAGGGATAACAGCCTGCCAGCCTTGCTATATCGACAGCCGCCTCGGTATGTCCCGCCCTGCGTAAGACGCCGCCCGCTTCAGAACGAAGCGGGAAAATGTGACCGGGTCTGGCAAGGTCCTCAGGTTTACATTTGGGATCGACCGCCGTTAGTATAGTGCTTGCCCTGTCATATGCTGATGTTCCTGTTGTAGTATGATACTTTGCATCGATCGAAACGGTAAAGCGGGTATTATGCAATGCTGTATTTTTTTCTACCATCAGGTCGAGACCAAGATTTTCTGCCCTGTCGTTTGTCAAAGCGAGACAAATAATACCCCGTCCGTATTTTGTCATAAAATTAATTATCTCCGGAGTCACTTTTTCCGAAGCGCAAATAAAGTCGCCTTCATTCTCGCGGTCTGCGTCATCGACTATGACGAGTAATTTTCCTTCTGCAATATCTTTTATAGATTCTTCGATTGAGTTAAACATAACCGGTTCCCTTATTCTTAATACTAATCATTAATCACAAATTATACATAAGCGCTGTTTCGGGACTTGCCGCACAGCGCCGCCTGAGTGGTCGTAATGTGCGTGGACATCCCAACATATTGTTCTATATAAACGGTACAAAACTCTTGCTGTTCTTTATACCGGAAAAATACCTGACAACATATTTGCCGATAATATCGGTTTCAATGTTTACTTTATTTCCAACTTTCTTTTTACCCAGCGTTGTGTTTTCAATTGTATAGGGAATCAATGCTGCCGATACGGTATCTTGAGCCACTGCAACCACGGTGAGGCTTATTCCGTCGATTGCTATCGAGCCCTTTTCCACAATTCCTCTGCTCAGTTCACCGGAAATCTTAAAAGTGATAACGAGATTTTCATCTTTCTTTTCTATCTTAGAAATTGCTCCTGTACCGTCGATATGACCCTGTACCAAATGACCGTCAAGACCGTCGGAAAAACGCAGCGGTTTTTCGAGATTTACTTTTGTGCCAACACGGTAAACAGAAACAGTAGTCTTTGATATAGTTTCCTTTATCGCATCGATACTAAAAACGCCGTTTTCTATTCGTGTTGCGGTCAAACATACTCCATCGATAGCAATACTTGCGCCGGCATGCAGGTCGTTCAAAAAATCCCCCGCCTCAATTTCGAGAGATAAACCACCGGTATTTTCCTGAACCGATTTTATCGTACCGATTTTACTTATGATTCCTGTAAACATGTAGTTTCTATCCGCATAGCGGTCCCTTATGAGGGAGCCATCCCTATCACGTAGTGACCACAATGTGGCAGGACGGAAATGACTGCGTCAAACGCGGGAATATTCCGGTTTTCCAATAATAATGCTGTCGATTCCCAGTTGTTTTCGTTGAACTTCCTTTAGAGAAAAATACGACCCATTCGTGCTGTAACTATCGATTACATTGACGCCTTTTCCAAACACAACGGGAGCCACCACAAATATGACCCTGTCCACCAGCCTTTCGCGTATGAAACCGGCGAAAACCCCGGCGCCGCCTTCGACAAGGACAGAGGTTATTGTGCGTTTGCCGAGTTCGGCTGCTAACCCGGTTAAGTTCAGCATACCCCGATCGTTTTTTGCCACCTTGATAATCTCAACGCCCTTTTTCGTAAATTCATCCACCCGGTTCTTATTCCGTGAGGCAGTTGCAATGATGACTTTATCCGATTGAGCCGAATTGAATATATTCATACCGGGATCGCTCCTGAGTTCGGTGTCGAGCAAAATTCTAACCGGATTTCTCCCGTTCTTCAATCTAACCGTCAAAAACGGATTGTCAATTTCAGCAGTTCTCCTGCCGATTAGAACGGCGTCGTATTCGGCGCGAAGTTTATGAACATACCTGATCGCCTTGTCAGATGTTATCCGGTACCTTGTGCTTTTCCGAGGAGTAATGATCCCATCGAGGCTTTGAGCCATTTTCACTGTTATAAACGGCATCCCGGAGGTTATATATTTATGGTAAAACGAATTCAATTGCCTGCATTCGTCTTCAAGAACCCCTGTTCTTACCTCGATTCCATTATCTCTCAGCTTTCTTATCCCGTTGCCATTCATCTTTGGATTGGGATCTTTCAACCCTATCACGACCTTTGTGATCCCGGACTTTATTATTGCATCGGTGCACGGCGGAGTATTTCCCCGGTGGTTACATGGTTCAAGATTACAGTACAATACCGAATTCTTCGCTTTTCCCCCGGCAGCTTTTAGAGCGTT
Source organism: Candidatus Zhuqueibacterota bacterium (assembly GCA_022562855.1). Taxonomy (GTDB): domain Bacteria; phylum SM23-31; class SM23-31; order SM23-31; family SM23-31; genus JADFON01. Next base: position 3,769 of record JADFON010000146.1, read on the forward strand.
TACTTCTGCATGATCGCTGCCGTAAACTTCATGAAATCCTTCTGCGACTATTGTACCCGATTTTACGATAACCGCCCCTACAAGGGGATTTGGACTGACTTTACCGACGCCCTTCCGCGCAATCCTGAGAGCCTGTTTCATGTACTTTACATCATTCATAGAATGGTAAACTCTTGATTTCAAGAGATAAAGAAAATAACAAAATTAAAAAGCCCCGAAGCAGACATACTTCGGGGCAAAATTGTACCTATCCCACATAAGGAATCAATCTTCTCCCATCCGGACTGTAACCGTCGGTACCGGAATTTCACCGGTTCTGTCTCGAAAAAATCGTGACTCGCGGACTGTAACCGCCGGTAAGGACTTTCACCTTGCCCCGAAGACCGATCTTAATTGTATCAGGCTAAATTTACTAAATTTTGTACTTTCTTACAAGATAATTATGATTATCCTGCCTGTATCGCCTGTTAGTTTATCTTTGCATTAATTTATAGATTCGTTCAAATGACTTGGTCGTATCGGAATCTATCGACAACTTTACGTTTTTTCCTTCACGGGATTTCGAATGGATAAAATCTGCGTAGAAGTTTATCCTTTCGGTATCGGGAATTTCAAGCATCCCCGTGCCGCTTTTTATACTTACAAAATTCACAAGGTTAAACCGTTTTATCCATGTATCGACCTCGTCGTAACTAATTCCCGTGGTGTACATTATTTCATCTCTTGCCACATCTATGGGAAGCACCGCACCCCTGCTGGTGGGTGTGCCGACCACGTTGCCAAGAAGATACAATGATTTTAATATCGTGAAGTCCAATCCTATCTTAAAATGACCTTTTACACCTTTTGATGTTGTAATTATCCGTTTTGCGATAGTTTTGATCATCGAAACGAGCCAATCGGGGACTTTCTTATATTGAGTTTCGAGCATTCTCTTGGTTACCACTATGGCTTCGGTATATGTAATAGCGCGTACTGCCGCCATTCTTCTGTTCGCACCGAACAACGCCATCTCTCCAAAAAAATCCTTCGGTCCAAGCGTAGCTATCCTCATCTCCGTATCACCCATCTCCTTAAGGACTTCGACCTTACCCGATTTGATTATATACATATCATGACCGACGTCGCCTTCCCTGCAGATGTAGTCGCCATCTTCGTATTTCTCGATTAATTTTCTTACTAATACTTTATCTCCCATAACGCTCCATCAGTTTCAATTTAAAATATTATCTCAACCGGATATTCTTCAGGTCGGTTCCCTTATCGTTACGGATATAAAACACGACCGACCTCTGATTGCCATACCGGTCCATAGCTTTCCGGAAATCATCAAGAGAATTTATTTCTGTTTTGTCAATTTTAAAGATATAATCGCCGATATTGATATTTTGATCGTCTGCGCTGCTGTTTCTTGACACACCGATTACCAATACCCCGCGCGGTTCTCCGCGTCTTAAACGCCGACCGTCATCTGCCTCCTGCAAGGTGATCCCAATTGCACGGTTTATCAAAGTATTCGCTATCAGAGGAACAGCTTCCTCTTCCGGCATTTCCCCAAGTGTAACCAATATGTTTCTTTTGTTTCCTCCCCGTGATATTGTTACTTTTATTCTGTCTCCCGGGTTCTTTCCTGCAAGCAGAGTCTGCAATTGCCCGCCTCGTGTAAACTGCTGGTTATCAATAGCGACAATAACATCGTCAATACGTATGCCGGCTTCTTTCGCAGGCGAGTCGCTGGAAGTAAAATCAGTTATGACAGCTCCATACGGATTGTCAAGTTTGTAATTTCGCATTGTTTCATGATCTTCAATCGAATTAAACTGAATCCCCATTATACCCCTGACGCTTTTTCCATGTTCGCGCAGATCGTCGGCGATGTTTCTTACAAGATTTACA
>JADFON010000147.1 GCA_022562855.1 Candidatus Zhuqueibacterota bacterium
ATGCCAAATACGATCCCTTAATTTAAATAACGGTTTTTCTAAAGAAGAATACTCCCTTATTCTGGGAATATTATTTGATCGATTGTCGTAAGAATGCTTTGACATAAGCAATTTTTTGAGGGACGAAGAGCCTGGAAATGAGATAACGGGCAAATCCAAACAGATATCTTCCTGGTAGTCAAATTTGTGTTTATGGAGGGTTACTAACCTGCTGATATAACCAAGAGAGCGTTCCGCTTGAACTAAAGTATAGGGTACACCAGCGGTATTAAAAGGCGCTATATGGAGTATTCGAAGCGGTTGTTTTGTTTGGATTTCGGAGTCACACAAAATGTGAAATTAAAGATTTTTTCTTATTCAAAAAACTTTTCAAATTCGGGTTTGATTTTATCGAATGTTGTCTTTAAGTCTTGTGATATTACCTTGTTACCGCTTAATACGGGCATGAAATTTGTGTCACCTTTCCAGCGGGGGACAATATGAAAGTGAACGTGTTCTGCAATACCGGCTCCTGCGGCTGAGCCTAAATTCATCCCGATATTGAACCCGTCGGCGGAAAATACATTTCTTAAAGCTTTTATAGAATATTGAATTAACCGCATTGCCTCGTTCAAAACATCTTCTGAAAGAATAGTGGTGTCATCAACATGTTCATAGGGTACAACAAGAAGATGCCCGTTATTGTATGGAAAAATATTTAAGACTACATAGTTAAACTCTTGACGCGATATAACAAAGGTTTTTTCATCCTGGTTTAATTTATCAATTTCGCAAAATACGCATTTCTTATCCGTATGTTTTAGCGTTTCGACATAACTGCTCCTCCAGGGAGACCACATTTGCTTCATATTCTCATCCTGTCATTCCAGATGTAATCAAAAAACGTAAAAAATAAATAAGCTGCCAGCCTGTATAATAGTTGTTATTCTTCTTTATCATCAGAACTTTTAGAAACGATTTTTTCAGCAATTTCCTTAGGAACCTGCTCATAACCGGAGAATTTCCTCCGGTGCATTCCCCTGCCGCTTGTTATTGACCGCAGAGAGGTCGAATACTTGTACAATTCTGCCAACGGAATAAGAGCTTTTATCCTCTGCATACTGCCATCGGAGTCCATTCCCTGAATCTTTCCCCTTCGTCCCGACAAATCTCCCATTACGTCTCCCATGAATTCTTCGGGAACCATAACTTCGACCTCGTAAATCGGTTCAAGAAGAACAGGTTTTGCTTCCATAAACGCTTTTTTAAAAGCCATCGATCCGGCTATTTTAAATGCCATATCCGAAGAATCAACATTATGAAACGAACCGTCATAAAGAGTCACTTTAACGTCTACTACCATAAATCCCGCCCAAACTCCGCGTACCATCGCTTCGACTATTCCCTTTTCCACAGCGGGTATGTATTTCGTGGGAATTGATCCTCCGACTATTTTGTTTTCGAATTCAAATCCTCCACCGCGCGATTGCGGCTTGATCTCGATCCATGCATCTCCGTATTGTCCTCTTCCCCCGCTTTGCTTCTTGTATTTACCCTGCATTTTTACAGAGCTTCTAATCGTCTCCCTGTACGGTATATGCGGATCTTCGAGGACAACATCGACACCCATTTTATGTTTCAGCCTTTTGACAACGATGTCAAGATGCATTTCCCCTTGACCGGATATAATTATTTGTTTTAGTTCACCGTCGATATTGACCATAAAAGAAGGATCTTCTTCATGCAGAATTTGAAGTCCGGCTGAAATTTTTTCCTCATCTCCTTTTACTTTGGCGACAACCGCAGACCGAATAACGGGACTGGGAAATTCGATAGATTGCAATTCCATTGGGTTGCTCTTTTCGCTCAGTGTATCGCCTGTATGTGTATTTTTCAGTTTTACAACAGCGCCAATATCACCGGCTTCGATATGTGCGATTTCTTTTCTGGAATGCCCGTTCATTGTATATAATTGACCGATTCTCTCCACCTGCTCTTTATTGGTGTTCATCAATTCGATTCCGGGTTTTATGATACCCGAAAAACATTTGAAAAACGAAAGTTCTCCTACATGTTGTTCTGATATGGTTTTAAACACCTGTACAACGCAAGGCCCTCCTGAATCATAATCTAAGGTAACTTCCTTCCCCGTTCCCGGATGTTTGCCGATCACTGCTTCAACATTCTTTGGACTGGGACAATAATCTGATAAAAAGCCAAGAAAAGATTTCGAGCCCATATTCTGCTCTGCCGCGGTACAAAGAACAGGGTACGCTTCACCGGATGCAATAGCGCTCCTCAACCCTTTTTTAAATTCGTCATTCGTCAATTCCCCCTCTTCAAGATACTTTTCGAGCAATTCGTCGTCGCTTTCAGCAGAAATCTCCTTCAATTCCTGGTGAAGGCTTTCGGCTCTGTCTTTGTGCTCGGCAGGTATTTCATTCTCAGTAAAATTGCCGGACTGGTCCTTAGAGAATTTGAGCATTTTCATATTGACAACATCAATAATACTCTCAAATGCAACCCCTTCGTTTATTGAAAACTGTACCGGAATAACTTTCTTGCTCAGTTGGTTTTTCAATTGGTCAAAAATTTTCTGGAAATTCGCATGTTCTTTGTCGAGTTTGTTGATAATAATAATTCTTGGCATATTTTTTTGTTTACAATAACCCCAGACTATTTCTGTTCCGACTTCCACACCCGAAACTGCGTTTACAACCAAGACTCCTAACTCAACTGCGTGAAGCGCCCCTATGACCTCTCCCGTAAAATCCATATATCCGGGGGTGTCTACAATATTTATTTTATTATTGTTCCACTCGCAATGTAACAATGATGAATTAATAGATATTTTTCGCTCAATTTCGTCTGGATTGTAATCCGATATAGTACTGCCGTCGTCTACAGATCCGAATCGTTTCGATTCTTTTGCCGCAAAGAGGATTCCTTCCGCAAGTGTTGTTTTCCCCGAGTCACCGTGACCGATTAAGGCAATATTTCGAATATTCTCAGTTTTAAATTCCAACGTTGCTACCTCCGGTAAGTTTTCAGCAAGATACGAATAATTATTGTATGTTTATAGGGCTTTCTTCATGGAAATTTAATGCGGTGAAATGCAATAAATAATTTAACGGTTTGAACCTCTCACCTTTATTATGGAAGATATGCTGTTTTTATTTATAGATTGAATTCTTAGGCAAGTGTCTACGAACTACCGCACCGGAAATATTTCTGGGAAGAGTCGGGACAAAATCAATGTACCCTGGACACTTATAAACAGGCAAACATTTCTTACAATGATCTAACAATTCGTCTTTGGTCACAGTACAATTTTCTCTTAATACGATAAATGCCTTTATTTCTTGAACGTACAATTTATCATCAATTCCCATTACGGCAACTTCTCTTACATCGGGATGTTCCAGTAACCGTTTCTCGACTTCAACGGGATAAACTTTGTAATTACCTTTGTTTATGATGTCCTCCTTATGTCCCCAAATTTCCAGGTTACCGTCCTTGTCCCATTTACACATATCACCAGGATAAACCCACTGTTTTGAGTTCTCTTCACCGGGAGACGGGTTCAAAGCGAAATAACGCTTCATATTCATTGGACTGTTGATCGCTATTTCACCGGTTTCACCATAAAGACATTCCATCCCCTCTTCATCGATAATTTTAATTTCAACACTTTCAAATGGTACACCGATAGATTTGTTAAAAGTTTTTTCATTATTATTTTTTACCGATATTACAGATGTTGTTTCAACGCAGCCATAGCATTGTGTTATGGATAAATTGAGTTTTTCGCTATATTCATTCACTATATTATCGTCAACAGGAAAACCGCTGGCTACGCAAAGACGAAGTGTCGAAAAATCTTCCGGATTTAAATCAGGTTGCTCGATAATAGCGCTGAAAATCAAGGGCGTACCCACTATTACAGTCGCCTTATTGCTGTTAATGGATTTGGAAATATCAACAACATCAAAGTTGGAATGAAGCAAAAGTTCTGACCCGCATATCAAGCCGGCATGCAGAATGAAATCCAGCGACAAATAATGGTTGACCGATAATACAGCCAATATTTTATCGGTTCTGGTCAGGCTAAATCGATTAATAACTGCCTGTGCGCTGCAAAGTATACTTTTATGTGTCAATACAGCGCCCTTCGGATATCCTGTTGTTCCTGAAGAATACAAAATTACGGCTTCATCATCTTCCTCTGGATATTGATCGATTCCGATTGAATCAGATGAATTGACAACTTCCGAAAAATCGTGATATTTGTTGTGGATGTTATTACCAACCTGGATCAAAGTAGGTTTTATATCAAGCTGGTCGAGTATTGAAATAATCTTTCTTTCAAACCTATCCCAGAATATTATTCCTTCTACATCTGAATTCTCAATGACATGCTTTAAATCAGCTGTTTTCAGGTTGTAATTAAGCGGAATTACCCTGCACCGTGATTTTAGAATTCCATAATATGCTGTAAACAGTTCCGGAATAATTGGCAGCAACAATACAATGTTGTCTCCTTGTTTAAGATTCAGATTTCTCAACCCCTGTGCGAATTTATCCGAAGAATCTAAAACAAACGAATAGGGCAACGATTGATGATTATACCGCAATACCGGCTTATTACACAATTCGCCGGCATTATCATTTAGTATGTCTATTATTGTGCCCATGAAGTAAAATCTCTACGATAATTATCCGATTGCTGATATTTTTTCTGTCACAATTCGAGCCGGGGTAAAAAGGTCGTCTGCATTCTGCCATAACTCAAGATAGCTATTGTAAAGAGCTTTTGCCTCGTCTAATTGGTTATTTTGTTCAAATATTTGTGCTTGTAAAAGATAAAATTTCGGAAGGCTATACGCGGTTTCGAATTCTTTCAAATTCATTAATTTATAGAACTCAATTATTTGATGTTCAGCTTTATCCGATTTTCCTGTCTCAAGGTAAGCTTTTGCTAAGTAATACGATACTATAGGGTTAAATTCATATTTTTGCACTGATTCCAATCTTGCTATCGCGCCATTATGATCGCCCGCAGCTATTGACCTTATTCCCATCCGGAGATTGTCCAGCACTTCATATTGAAACGCATTAATTTCCGCAATCTCTTTAAGTTTATTATCAAGCAATAGGTTGATTTCGCCGTAGTCATTATTCTCTGATAAAATAATCAAATTTTCATACAAAAAAAGGTCGTTTATCTTCGTATCAAAAAATGATTTATCCAGGTCTGACCAATCATACATTTCTCCGGCGTCTTCCCGTATCAATGCAATATAAGACGAAAAAAGTGGATTTTTTTCTCCATAAAAATCTTCTTCTGGACTGGTAAGGATGTTTTTTGCGATTTCGGTTGCGGTCTCATATTTTCCCAGATATAGATTAGCCAAAAACTGAAGGAAATTAAGATCAATGCTGTAGATTAATTGGTTATCATCCAATGCCAGCAAAGCCTTCCTGTTAGTTTCCAAACTTTTTTCGAAGTCCATCATGCTAAAATATAGTTCGCTTAACAGCTCTAAGGCTTGGAAGTTGCCATCATCTTTCTGCAGAATTTCCTTAAGAACGGTTTCCGCACTTCTCAATCTTCCCCAGGAAATCAAAAGTCTTGCCTGTTCGATTCCAGGGTAAACTGACCCCTGATCCTTGCGGGTCACT
>JADFON010000148.1 GCA_022562855.1 Candidatus Zhuqueibacterota bacterium
CATCGCAACCAAATTTTCTCAAAAGATCGGGGATAACATACACACCAGCTCCGTTAACACAGTCGACCAATACTTTAAATTTTCTTCTTCTGATTTTTGCTTTTTGTATGTACTTTAAATTTAATACCGAATTTCGGTACACTTGTAGCCATTATTCCGGCAATACTTCTCGCTATCGGAAGGGCAGAAGAATTGAATAGCATGAACCAAGTTGCGCTCGGGGGAATATTCAATAATCATATGAGTCTTATAGGTGGTGTACTTCTTGTGTTTTTGGTCGTACAGATAATACAGGATTTTATTTTAGTTCCAAAAATCATGGGAAAAAGAACCGGTTTGCGCCCTGCAACAATACTTTTTTCCGTGTTTGTCTGGGGAAAGTTGTTGGGATTTCTTGGTGTAATTCTTGCCATACCCTTGACCTGTTTGACAAAAGTGTATTTTGCCCGGTTTATCTTGAAAGATGACCCGGAATCAACTAAAACAGAAGAACAATAAATTGTTATTTGACAAATACAAAGTTATCGGAATCCTGGGAGGTATGGGTCCTGAGGCGACAGTCGATCTGTATAATCATATTATTAAATTGACGCCGGCTTCTTCAGATCAGGACCATATTCCAACCCTGATATTCAGCAATCCGAAAATACCTGATAGAACTGCCTCGATAGATACGAATAATACAAAATTGATTATAAAGCATTTACGAATAACCGCCCGCATTCTTGAAGACGGAGGAGCGGATTTTATTGTTATTCCGTGCAATACCGCTCACTGGTTTTTCTCCGATATTAAGGATGAAGTTGAAATACCGGTAGTACATATGTTAGAAGAAACGGCTAAGTATATCGTTAATGAACATCCCGGAGTGAAACAAGTCGGTTTACTTGCAACTTCCGGGACGTTAAAAACGGAATTGTACCAGAATATCCTTAAAAAACATACTATTTTAGCGGACATTCCAGATGAAACCGCTCAAAACAACCTCGTAATGAAAGCTATTTATACAATAAAATCAGGAGGAAATACCGGGAAAGCAGAAACTCTATTGAAAAAAGCGGTAGATACCCTCCCCGATTCTGCGAGGAAGAATGTGATTATGGGTTGTACGGAAATTCCCCTCGCTATTAAGGGTTCGTATAAAAATACAAATATGATAAACCCGACCGAAATTCTTGCTAAAACCGCAGTCCGGATGAGTATGAACCAGGACAATGTATAAACCAGGATAATTTTAAAAATGACGATAAACGAAAGCAACTCTGCCACTGAGTTCCCGCAGGCATTTGACGGATATTTTGTAAAGAAGGCTCTTTCCGTAATATTGAATAATATTGGATTTATTTTAAAATTAACTTTGGGGACAGCGTTGATATTGACGATTATTCAAAAATCTGTTTCCCAGCCGTTATTTATTAGTTACCTTGGCGAATCCTTCGACCCTTCTGCAGCTGAACTCGGAGATCTTGTTATGTTAATTCCAATAGTGTTCCTGAGAAAGATCATCGAGCTTCTTCCCGAATCAATGCTTATAATGGTATTTATTTCGGCTTTGCCAAAAATGTATGAAAATGTAGAGTTAAGTTTATCCGAATCTCTCAAGCTAAACTTTGCAAAATGGTTTCAGCTTTATATTTATTCAATAGCCATTGCGGCAATAGTGTACCTTGGTTTAATAATGTTTATTGTACCTGCGATAATAGCCATGATTCAATTTACATTTGTTCAATTTGTGATAGTAATGGAAGAAAACGTTAAAATTCTGCCGAGGTCATTTCAATTGATTAAAGGATATCAATGGAAGGTAATGTCGATTTACATGATTAAGATTACGGTGCTGATTTTATTGGTGATTTTTCCCGTCTTGTTCTTGGTCGGACAGAACAGCGAAGGTCTGTCAGATGTTAATCAAAGTGAATTGGGTTTCATAAGCGCATTTTTAATTAATTTCTTGATGATGATAACGGTAGTTATTATGGTTACAATGTTTTTTCAGCTTTATATGATGGTTAGAATTGCCAATAACGAGATAGAAGTTGTTCAGACCTAAATAATTAATTAAAAAATAGTGAATTGTAATAGGTTGGAGAATTAAATTAAAAATAATCTAAAAAGAATAAAGTGTTTGAATTTTTTGCAAAAAGAAATTATATTGTATATTGATCTGTTTGCAAGGCAATACCGTTAATAATCAGTAAAATATTACAGGAGACAAAGGATGCGTCTTATAACAAGAGGTGATGCTGATGGATTGGCTTGTGCCGTATTTATTACTATAACGGAGAAAATCGAATCGGTCAAATTTGCGCATCCCAAAGACATGCAAGACGGTGAAATCGATGTCACCGCCGGCGATATAATTTGCAATTTGCCTTTTCATCCAGATTGTTATATGTGGTTCGATCACCATATTTCAGAAGAAGACCGTGACGATGCAGTAAAGACAGGAGACTTCAAAGGTAAATTCGGAATGGCTCCCAGTGCAGCACGGTTAGTTTATGAGTATTATGATGATCCACAGCTAAAACGGTATGAAGAATTTCTTATTGCCGTTGATAAGCTTGACAGTGCACAATTGGATATAGATGACGTCACCAACCCGAAAGACTGGATGCTTTTACTGCTAAGCCTTGATCCGAGGTCCTCTCTCGGTGATTTTGAATATTATTTCTTTGAGTTGATAGATTGGATTAAGAAGTATGATCTGCAAACGATTATTAAGAAACCGGAAGCTGCGGTACGGTGTGAGTATGTACTCAGTGAAACGGAAAAACTAAAAAAGGCGCTGAAAAATCACACAAAGCTTGATGAGAATGTTATCATCATAGATTTTCGCGAAATTAAAACGATTCCTATGGGTAACCGGTTCTTAGAATATACGCTCTTTCCGGAAGGGAATATTTCGTTAAGAATATTTTTTGGAAAAGGTGGTTTGAAGGTAATCTGTGCCGCAGGTCATAATATATTTAAACGTGATTCCAAAACCAACATCGGTAAATTGTTTGCCAAATACGGTGGCGGGGGGCATCCAGGAGCTGGAACATGCCAGCTTGATATAAATACCGCGGATGAGCAAATCGTGGAGATCATCAATCAAATGAAAAGCGACGGTTGATTTTTGAATTGATATTGCCCATCTTTCTATAACCGGCATATATTGTCGGTTTTTTTATTAGATTATCATTGCAGGTTCCGGTAATGTTGATAATAAAAACCTGATGACCTAATACATTTTATATACATTGATGATTAATTTTTAAAGAAATGTTCGTGTTAAAATGATTTTTTAACCGGAATTGGTAAAAGTGGAAGAAATTAAAAATATTGCGAATAAGATGAAATCCTGGGAATCGGATACTCTCGACCCGGTATTAAGTAAGTTTCCTGAAAGAGGCAGGGATTTTCGGACAAGTTCGGATATTCCTAAAGACCGGTTATACACTCCATTGAACTTGCGGGAGCATGATTATTTGGAAAAAGAAGGATTTCCGGGAGAGTATCCGTTTACAAGAGGTATTCAGCCGACTATGTACCGGGGAAAACTGTGGACAATGAGGCAGTATTCAGGATTCGGAACAGCTAAAGAATCAAACGAACGCTTTAAGTATTTGCTCAATCAGGGACAGACGGGGATATCGGTTGCGTTTGACCTGCCGACACAGATGGGCTATGATTCTGACCACGAATTAAGCGACGGAGAAGTTGGCAAGGTCGGCGTGGCAATCGATTCGCTGGAAGATATGGAAATCCTGCTTGCGGGTATTTCGTTAGACAAAGTATCGTGTTCAATGACAATAAACGCTCCTGCAGCTCTCCTGCTGGCTATGTATCTTTGTGTTGCGGAAAAACAGGGAGTTCCATACGATAAAATAAAGGGAACAATTCAGAATGATATACTAAAAGAGTACATTGCAAGAGGGACATATATCTTTCCTCCCGAACCGTCATTACGAATTATTACAGATATTTTTGCATTTTGCTCGGAGAATGTACCCGAATGGAATACGATAAGCATATCCGGGTACCACATCAGGGAAGCAGGTTCTACCGCCGCCCAGGAGGTAGGATTCACACTTTCTAATGGCATAGCTTATGTCAAGGCGGCAATCGATGCTGGTTTGGATATCAAATCGTTTGCTCCAAAACTTTCTTTCTTTTTCAACGTTCACAATGATGTTTTCGAGGAGGTCGCGAAATTCAGAGCTGCACGCAGGATGTGGGCAAGAATAATAAAGGAGCGTTTCGGATGTGACGACATCAACTGCATGAAGCTCCGGTTTCATGCTCAAACCGGTGGTTCGACGCTGACCGCCCAGCAACCCTACAATAATGTCATTAGAGTTGCTTTACAGGCGTTTACCGCGATTGCGGGAGGGGCACAAAGTCTGCATACCAATAGCTTTGATGAGGCGCTTGCATTGCCAACAGAGCAATCAGCAAGAATAGCGCTTCGGACCCAGCAGATCATAGCCCATGAATCGGGATTGTCCGACGTTGTAGACCCGTTCGGCGGATCCTATTTTGTAGAATCACTAACCGATGATCTCGAAGAAAAAGCCATGACTTTCATTAATAGAATCGACGAAATCGGCGGGATTGTAAAGGCTATAGATACAGGATATGTCCAAAAGGAAATATCTAATTCAGCATACAAGCAGCAATTATCAATAGAGAATAACGAGCAAATTGTTGTCGGGCTAAATAAATTTCAATCCGGAGAAACTCACACTACTGAAATTTCTAAGTCAGATGGATCATTACAAGATAAACAGATAAAAAAAGTCAGAGAATTAAAGGCGAGAAGAGATAACGCACGGGTAGAATCCGAACTAATAAACTTGCGGTCGTGTGCGAAGACAAAGGAAAATATTATGCCTTTCATAATAAATGCCGTTAAATCTTATGCAACGATCGGGGAAATATGCGATAATCTTCGCTCAGAATTTGGAATTTACCGCGAAGAATTTTTGCTATAGATCAAACATGGAATGAAATTATAAAAGTTAATCGAAATGATTACACAGATTGACCACATAGGCATTGCGGTAAAAGATCTCGACAAACAGATAAAAATATATTCGGAGATGCTGGGAATAACACCCGGGAAAACAGAGATTATCGAAGAGCAAAAAGTTGCGGTTGCTATGTTTTCGGTGGGTGAAATCCGCATTGAACTTCTCCAGGCAACCACAGATGACAGTCCTGTTGCAAAATTTATAGAGAAAAGAGGAGAAGGAATTCACCACATTGCCTACAGGGTAGACGACATAGATGACCGGTTAAGGATTTTAAAAGAAAAGAATATCGTTTTAATTGATGAACAACCAAAAATTGGGGCAGAAGGCAGCCTAATAGCCTTTATTCATCCAAAATCAACAGCGGGAGTCCTTACGGAATTATGCCAGATGAATGATAAGGGAGTTTAAAAATTATGAGGTTAACGAAAAATTCAATTTGAATTTCTTTCAAATTTTAGATGATGCATTAGAATAATTTTAATTCAGCATTCTCAAATGTGATAAAATTTCTTCTTGTGGATGCAATAATAATGAGTATTTGAGTTTTAATCAGATTTTACCGAGAGTTTATTGTTGATGTATTACATTAAATCAACGTATTAACCACCGTATTTATAAATTGTTATGATTTTGC
>JADFON010000149.1 GCA_022562855.1 Candidatus Zhuqueibacterota bacterium
ACTCAATTCATACTCTTTTGATGATACATTTCGAAGTGTATCTTGCTGCACATCGAACACGACCCGTGCCTGCGCAGAAGGATTCCACGAAATGCTAATTATAAATGCGCAAACTAACGTAAATTTCAATGATTTCGATTTCATAACAAGACTCTTTCTTTATGATCACTTCATCAGGCTTGCTGTGAGTGATGTTTTAGTTTGTAAATGCCTATTGTCAACAAAGGTATTATAAAAACACCGAATATTCCCCAGCCAAGATATAAATACCCTTTAGCGATAAGCGCTACTAAGCCGAACGTCGAAGCGCCCAAACCGCATAGCAACAAAATGATCGCAACAAGCGGGCGCATATACTGTGGAAATTCCTTTGCCTTCGATTTAAAGGCAGATTGTACACGTTCGTTAAATGCGTGAATAAAACCGGTTCCCGTTTCGATTAAGGTGCCGAACAGGACAACCTGGAACACAATGGTCAATATTTTCGAACCGATTCCATTCAACAAGTAAACCATTGGAATCTCTTCTGAAATTACTTCCGGATACTGGCTGACAACAGCAATATAAAACAAGAATCCCGGGAAAATGCCAAGCACTCCAGCCAGTATCCCGGCTGACACCGCCTCTTTTCTTGTTTCAATATGACGTACGCAAAACAAAACCGCAGGAATCACGGTAAAATTATAAAACGCATAATAAAATCCGTTTTGCCACCAGCCGGGTTTTATCTCTCCTGTCGCAAAATTCTCTTGAATCACATCTCCGAACTTATAAACAGCAGCGACAAAAATAATCGCATATATACCATAGAGAATAATCGACCAGCTTGCCAGGAATTTTTCGATGAAAGAAGACCCTCTGAACGTTAGAAAACCTACAACTGCCATCATTAACAAAACACCTGCCATGTACGGAATATCGAAATTATCCCGCATTAAACTTCCTGCCGTAGCGCCGATGACGCCCAGCACAAGAAGCATACCGATCAGGTACATGATCTCAAAAATAAACCAGTATTTGCCCAGAAGTTGCTTGAAAAAAGTACGGTAATCATATGCTTTGAATAATCTTGAAAATTCAAACGTTACCGCAAGTATCACAGACCACATTACCGTAGAAATAAAGATCATCCCCAACAACCCGCCCAGGGGACCATACATAAGGAAATATTGGATTATTTCTCTTCCTGTTCCATATCCTCCCGCGATTACCACAGATTGAAAGATAAAACCGGGTAGTAAATACCTCTTGAAGAAAGAAGACTTCATGATTTTCAGGTTTCCTCCTTTGCCTGATGTCTATATAACCATATTGAAAAAATTTAAATTAACATAAAGCAATTAATTATTTTACAAACTTAGTATCATATAATTCAACATTATCACGAAATATAGGTAATAGGTTGCATATGCGTGTTCCGCTTCTCAAAGGACGTTTTCCAACAGCCAGTTCAGACCGACAAATAGAATTGCAAAGGGAATGACATAGCGCATCCACCAAAGCAAAAACAAAGGAACTGGTTTATCTCTGCCGGTGGAAAGCTCTCTCAAAACTTCCGACCTTTTAATACACCACACTGCTGTAATAACAGCCAATAACGCTCCGAGTGTCTGCATGCCCGAGCCGAAAAAGAGATCCCATGGTACAAAAATGCCGAAATTTATCATAGGCGGTATTGCGAGTAAAAATGACGACATGCATACCATGATTACCGCCTTTTTCCGGTCAATTCCAAATTTGTCCCGAATACCCCCTACGAGTACTTCCAAACCTGCAACATCCGATAAAAAGGCGGCTCCGAAAAGTCCGCAAAAAAACAAAAGTCCGAACAACCATCCCGCAGGTAATGTCGAAAAGATCTCCGGTAATGTCGAAAAAATTAGATTCGGTCCTTCATCGGGCTTTAGTCCTAAAGCAAATACGGCAGGGAAAATCGCAAAACCTGCCAGCAAGCCAAACAAGGAGTCTCCTAATCCGGTTAAGAGCGCGTTTTTCATAATTTTGGCGTTCTTATTCAAATATGATCCATATATTACCATAAATGTTCCGCCAAGCGACATCGAAAATACCGCCTGACCAAGCGCAGCAGCCATAACGGAGCCCGTTAAACTGCTAAGGTCAAATCCTCCGATAAACCATCTTACCCCTTCACCTGCTCCCGGCAAAGTAACAGAGCGGACAATCAGTATTAAAAGTACGATAAACAGAACGGGAATTATAATTTTACTTATCTTTTCTATCCCCCTCTTCAATCCCTTGACCAGCACGGCGCCGCAGGCAGCAAGTACGCCTCCCGTCATAAACATCTGCAAAAGAAAAGAGGTGCTCTCGAAACCCGAATCGGGGGGCAGAATAGCCGAGACATTGAAGTCAATGTCAAAAAGCGAAGCCACATATCCGATCGCATGGAATCCTACCCATCCGAGCACATTTGTATAATATCCTGTCGCGCACAACAGAACAAAAAACAGAAACCAGCCGACATATTTTCCTCCCGGGAATCCGCCGATTTCAAACGCGCCGAGTGTCCCTCTCCGCGTGTGTCTCCCAAGCACCCACTCTGTCATCATCGCCGGGATGCCGATGGTTATCACCATAACAATATAAAATATGACAAATGAGGCGCCGCCATATAAGCCAACCATATAAGGAAAACGCCAGACATTGCCGAGACCGACTGCAACGCCTATCATGGTCATCAGCAAACCGAAATTTGACGAAAATGTTTCCCGATCGGAATCACTGCTTTTCATAATTTGAGAAAGAGAGTGATTTTCTTGTGCGGTTAATAGTAATGAAGAGGCAAAAATAAGAAAGTATTATAAACAATTCCCACTTTATTTGCAACAGATTCTTCGCCTTGTATGGAGGGATCCGGGATATTGAAATTCGATTCCGGCAAATAAAAAACCCCGGTTGCAGCATTTGCCGGGGTTTTGAATCTAACATTTATATTTTTACAACGACTTTTCTTAATATGAACGTAACCTGACACTTCCGTTGGAGGTTGAGATCCTCAACGATGCACCACCGCCGTTAATGGCGCCTGTAAATCTCGTTGCCCTGTTGCCCCTGTTGTAGCGGCGCCCCCTGTCTCTATCGTCATCATAGGGAAAATCCGAAGAAAATGAATTTCTGCGGGCATGCGCTACCAGATCAAACTTGCTGTCATCCGGAATAGAAAGTGTTATTCCGCCGTTGTGAGATGAAAAATCATACCTTCCGTTTTCATCGACCGTAAAGTTACCCCGTATCCTGCCGTTATGGGTTGAGGCGCGGATACCCCTGCTTTGCGAATCTTCAATGGTGATGCCGCCGTTGTGCGATTGTGCCTCGATTTCACCGTTTATCCCGCGAAAATCAACATCGCCGTTATGCGTTTCACCGGATACATCGCCGGTCACTTCTTCAATGATAACATTTCCGTTATGCGTGCTTGCATCGACTCTTCCGGTAATTTCACGAATTCTAATATCTCCGTTGTGGGAATCCGAAGTAAGTGACACATTTCTCGGTACGCGGATTTTATAATCCGCCCTGCTATTTTGACGCCGGAACCAGTTAAAACTTATATTGTTTCTATCCGGATATTCAGTGTGTACACTTATCCTGTCCGCGCTATAGACAATTTCAATTTCAATTCTTTCATCCCGGTTACCTCTGCGCTCGATCACTTCAATTTCCACCTCGTTCCTGTCCCACGACTCGATCTCTATTCTTCCGTTGTGATTATCGATGGAAAATCTCCCGTTTGAGTTCAGGGTGTATGTCTTCAACAGCCTTCCGTCAAGGATAATTATATCCCTGCCGGTTTGTGCATATAGCGACATTTGTGTTGCAACACAAAGTATAACCAGAAAAAAGAGCGATAACTTTGAAATTTTCATGACTTTTTGCATTTCTTTCCTCCTACGATTCAATTCGTTATCTTATTCATATTCAAGATTTACGGTGATTTTTGTCTAATGTTACAACAAAATACGCAATATATTTTTAATATTACCCGAGATGCCAATAATCAATTTTAGACATATGGTTAATAATTCGTCATAACTTACCTAATGAGAACTGATTACTATTGATCTGGTTGGTCATGTCGAGCGTAGCCGAGACATCTTTTCGCAGAGATTTTCCCACTCTGTCCCCTCCCGTCAGAGATGACTAACGCCACGAATAATCGAGAGACTTCGGTCTTCACCTAGCGACCACCTTCGTAGCAGGGGAATGACACAATGAGCATGTGTGGCACCTCCAAACTTAGCATGCCCGCCACAACGTGGCGCCTCCAAACTTGCATGCCCGCCATAACATGGCGCCTCCAAACTTGTTTGGGGGTGTGATTTCAGACTGAGGCTGATCCATCTTTGGTGGCAGGGTCTGC
Organism: Candidatus Zhuqueibacterota bacterium; assembly: GCA_022562855.1. GTDB lineage: Bacteria > SM23-31 > SM23-31 > SM23-31 > SM23-31 > JADFON01. The sequence continues at coordinate 4,382 of JADFON010000149.1, forward strand.
TTATATTTTGACGAGATGAGAATTACAAAGGTTGGAAAATCAGAAGTTGACAGTGCAGATATAATGAGATAACAAAATCCGGTCTTTTACTTACTTATCAGTCTTTTCGAATACATACCGATTACAAATACAATAATGCCAATCATCCACATGCCCGAATTACCATAAGCGAAACCAACGATTATCAGCGCCAGACCGAGAACTTTGCCGATAATCGACGAATAGTCTTTCACGGTGCACTACCCCATTTGATTCGATTCAATCTACTTAAAAGGTGATACTACATAGGCGGGAATATGGTTCAAATTCTATTTATATACTGAATTTTGGTAAGATTTGCGAATTAAAACTTTAATCACACCCCCAAACCAGTTTGGAGGTGCCACACATTCACATTTTGTATTGTCCCGTCAGGGATGGCTTACGCCACGAGAAGCGCCACGTAGTGGTCTCTACGGGATAGCGACGCCTGACCCTTTTTTTCGGGCTGGCAATCTCCAGCCCCCCAACCTGTCATTGTCCCGATAGGGACCACTCACGTGGCGAGGAGCATAGCGACGTGGCAATCTCCTTCTTAATATTTAATAAATCGCTTGATTTTTCCTTCAAGACAAATCTTACCAAAGTTCAATTATTTATTTCATTTGTTATTCGCAAAAGGTAGCGTGAAACGGAGTTGATTGCCGTCATCGTCACTGACGTAGAATTCACGAATTCCATCTCCGGCCCATGAAGCAAAGGCACGGTAAATATGATAGTTTTGGACATGATTGAATTTTTACTATCAAGGAAGGTTTTAATCAATCTGATTTATTCTATCAAAGAAAATATCTTTAAATTTTAATGAATTTTCAGAAAGAAACTCATTAATTTGATCCCAATTCTTTTCATCATATACGTTTAATTGGTTATTATCATAGGAAATCTTGCTCGCGTTTTTATTATCTAATCTAAGCCATAATAATTTTAAGCCAATTTCTTTTTCAATATCTATTTTTGATAAAAACAATTCATCAAATGCCTTTTTGTTGAGATCCCTATCGGCTCTATCAATATATATCTCAACTCGTATCCCTCTCTTTGTTACACACATAAACAGATAAATCCCTGCATTTCCCGTACTGACACCTAAATAGTTGCTCTTTGGCGGACCGGACTTATATCGTAATAATTCACTCCCGAAATTCTCAAGATATTGCACCCAAAAATTATGTAAAATTCTCTGGCTTTTTGCCCATTCTTTTTTTGCTCCACCAATTTTTTTGGATTG
>JADFON010000150.1 GCA_022562855.1 Candidatus Zhuqueibacterota bacterium
GAAGCAGACCCTGATTCTCGTATATTCTTCCCAGGTTAACAAAAGGAAATTCCGGACTGGCGTACCGTTTTGCTTTCTTTGCCTTTTTCAGCCAGGGGATAGCGTCATCGAATTTTGCCATGCTGATATAATAGGACCCGATATCGTTATATGGATTCCCGAAATCCGGATCGGCTTTGATCGCCATGAGGCACTCTTCTATCGCCTCCTCATATTTATTCATAAAGCTGTATGTCCATCCTAAGAAGGTGTGTCCCTCGGCTGTATTCTCGATTTCGAGCGATTTCTGATAGAAATCTACCGCTTTGTCCAGTTCTCCTTCCAACTGGTAATTGTAACCCAATTCAAAATATCTCATTGCCTCAGGACCGATAAGAAAGTCCGAAAATAAATCACTCATGGGTTTGCGATCAATAAAAATATACTAAATAAATTAATCTTTGATTTATAAACTCAATGTACACATTACCGGTAAAGCGTTAGGAATCTTTGATTCTTTGAGCGCCTTCAAGGCGTCCTCAACGTATTCAACTTTCCGCATTCCCAGTAACACACAACTGACACCCGAAACCGAAGTAATCAGTCTCAAAGCCTTTTGTGACAAAGTTTTGGATTTCTTTAGTGTTTCAACCTGGCTGTCCAATTTCTTGTTAATATTTTTTGACCGCTTGTTCGCATGGTTTTCAAAGTATTTGGTAACGGTATCAAGAAAGTCATTCAAAGCGGTATTATAGTTCTGCATCCATTCAAACCATTCGGTATCTGTGCTCATTTTACTGTGTATGTATTCAAGATAAGAAATCGTCTGTGGGATTATTACGTTATTCTTAACATGATCCCAGTGCTCCCAGCTTTTGTAATAAACAAGCGCTTCTTTCAATTCCTTGGTCAAAGAAAAAACTTTTAGCAAGGTCTCCCGGGAAATCTCAGGGGGCATTCTGTCGATGAGTTTAGAGCTGAAACCCGACTCCAAACCGGAAAGCCGTTCTAATTTTTTGTCAAAGTCCTTTATTACCTGTTTCCGGTTAGAATCTTTAAAATGCACAAGTCTTATCATTCCTTTTTCTGTCATGGAGTTAAGAGGTCGGTTAATCAATGTTGCCAGTGAATTTTCTTCCGCCTTTTCCAACAGTGTCTTTGTGTTTTTATCCTGGTTTTTTATATTGCAGGCTCCGTTTTCAAATGGATTAAATGGAAATTGTATTACCTGGAAATGATTGTCCGAGGCAACATTCTCTGCAGATTTCAAAACTCGTTCTAACGAAGTGAATTCGAAATCGTCCGATGCTTTAGGAAAGGTATTCGATGATATTCCATAAGATCCGATCAGACCTTCCTTTACTTTTTGCTCCATCCATTCAAACGCAATAGAAATACGACGGTAATATTCTTCCCTGATTGTATTGATGTCTATATTATTACTTTTAACGGATTTCTTCTTATCGGTTAAAAAATATTCCGGATTGTGTAGAAGATATACGTCAAGAGAGTCAAACCCGAGCCTTCCAAGCGTAAGACGCAGCTGGTCTTCAAGGAAGTCGGGATGTATACAATGCCAGCATCCGTCCATGTATTTGACCATGTCCGGATATGGATTTCCTTCCGATTCTCTTTTGGCGGCTGCTTTCAGATTACTGCCTTGAACATATCCGGCTTTTGAAACCAGCACTACTTCGTCTCGGCTGATTTTTTTTTGTTTTTCCAGTTCAAGCAATGTGTTTCCGGCAAGCATTTCGCTGCCACCGTCAGTATAGTTACTTGAGGTATCAAATAGGTTTATTCCATTCAGAAGCGCAGTGACTAATGCTTTCTTGTGTTCATCCGAGTCGTGATGCACCCGGTAGCCGCCAAAACCAATCGCGCTGACGGTAAAACCTGTTTTCCCCAGATTCCGGTATCCGTCTTTAATGTGAAGAAGCCCGGTGAATTTTTTGGAGTATTTTTCTGTTCCCTCAGGAGTAGCCATGCCAAAACCTTTTTGAAAAACAGCCGTTATGAACCTGTAATTTTACTTTTTTCTCTATTTAAATATAATCTAATAGTTCGCAGTATACAAGAGATAAACATTTGTTTGACAGGGCTTTTTTGTTGATTTTGGGCAAAAATCTAATATATTGCTTATGGATTAAATTCTCAGATTCAACTTATTGTCTTGACACCTGTAACAGTTTTTATAGAGAATGCCGGTATATTTCATTTCCGCATAACCACACCTTACTAAATTCAGAGACAAAACATAGTGAAGGGACTAATGTAATGAAACTAAAAAATGGCAATTATTTATGGACATTTATGACCACAATGGTGATTCAAATCGCATATTTTTCATGTTCCTCGGGTCAAAGTTTTGTTTCCTATGACGTATCGTTTGAAAATGCCGCTCACCATGAAGCCGAAATATCGGTGACTTTTACAGGGGTTACAACAAGTGTGCTGGAAGCCCGTATGAGCCGTTCATCTCCCGGAAGATACGCCTTGCATGAATTTGCAAAGAACGTCTATAATGTGAGGGCAGAAGATGGTGCAGGAAATGCTCTGGAAATAACCCGTCCCAACGCGTATCAGTGGGATATATCAGGTCATAATGGAACGGTCAAAGTAACCTATACCCTTTTTGCAGACCGCCCGGGAGGAACTTATGCCGGGATAGATGAAGCGCATGCGCATCTAAATATGCCGGCTGTTTTCATGTGGGCGCGGGGATTGGAGGAAAATCCAATCGAGGTCAGGTTTCATCCGCTGCCTGATTGGAAAATTGCGACACAATTGTCAGCCGGAGGCAGATCCCCCTCTGGCGGAAAAGAAGAATCCGGCGCTAATACTTATTCTGCACCGAATCTGCAGTATTTTCTTGACAGCCCAACCGAGTTAAGTGACTTTGAACTGCGTGAATGGCAGGTCGAATCCGGTGGTAATAATTATACTTTTCAACTGCAGGTTCACCATGACGGAACGGATGCCGAAGTTGATTCATACACAGAAATGGTAAAATCGGTTGTAAATGAGCAAAAATCAATATTCGGTGAACTGCCCGATTTTGATTTTGGAAGATATACATTTCTTGCCTGTTACCTGCCGTATGCCGCCGGTGATGGCATGGAGCACCGGAATTCCACCAGTCTCACGAGTACCAGATCGCTCAGTACAAGCGCACTTGGTCTTCTCGGTACCGTTTCTCACGAATTTTTTCATGCTTGGAATGTCGAAAGAATTCGCCCCCGGACATTGGAGCCGTTCAATTTTGAACAGGCAAATATGTCGCACGAACTCTGGTTCGCCGAAGGTTTTACCAGTTACTATGGGACCCTTGTTTTGAGGAGAGCCGGTTTCAGAAGCATAGAGCAGTATTCGAGCAGCTTATCAGGAGGTTTGAACGCCGTCATAAACTCTCCTGGACGTACCTTTTTCACACCGGTCGAAATGAGCAGACAGGCGCCGTTTGTCGATGCCGCCCGTTCTGTCGACCCGGTAAACGTTGGTAATACGTTTATTTCTTATTATACGTACGGCAGCGCTATTGCCCTTGGACTGGATTTGACACTGAGAACAAAATTCGACCGCACGTTGGATGAATATATGCAGGCAGTCTGGAGGGTTCACGGCAAACCGGAAATCCCGTATACAGTTTCGGATTTGGAAAAAGTGCTCGGTGATTTTACGGATGACAAGCAGTTCGCGTCCGATTTTTTTGCCAACTATGTGAATGGTCATGAAGTGGTCGATTATGAAGAACTCCTCAGTCACGCAGGTTTGCTTTTACGGAAGAGAAATGCCGGGCATGCAACGCTTGGACGATCACCGGGATTTCAAAATGGGATGGCAACAATCCAAACATACACCTCCATCGGTAGCCCGTTTTATAACGCCGGTTTGGACGTGGGGGACCAGATAGTGTCAATCGATAATAAAACCATATCAAATGGTAATGAGTACCAAACTTTGCTGCAATCCCATAAACCGAACGATACGGTTTCGATTGAATACATTAAACGGGCGGGAAGAAATAAAACAACAAATATTACCTTTGCAGAAGATAGCAGTCTCGAGGTGGTACTGTATGAAAACGCATCGATGCAGGTCACGGATGAAATGCAAAGATTCAGGGAAAGGTGGCTCGGTTCACAGATAAAATAGGGGAAAAACCGGATTTTTTTTAGTGGGGGAATGGATTGGTAAATTAAAAAATTTGCAAAAGCAATTTATCGCAAATCACCTGTAGCTGCCAACGGGAACGGGTGTATTTTCGTTATCTTCATTTTGGATAACCTGGTAATTCTTCAAATTCTTTTGTTCTTCGGTCGCAATAAACAAAAATGGGTCGAGAGGTGTATTATTAACCCAGATTTGATAATGTAAATGCGGTCCGGTAGTCCTTCCGGTAACACCTAAAGCGCCAATAATGTCCCCCTTCTTTACAATTTGACCTTCTTTTACAGCAATCTTATTTAGATGTCCATACTGGGAAAATACGTTGAATCCATGATCGATAATGACGTTTTTGCCCCATAAACTACTTGTACCGGCAAAGCTGACCGTACCATTGCCACCGGATTTGACAGATGTGTTGATCCTTGCCACAATATCAACCCCTCGATGAATTTGGGACACTTTACTGAATGGCGATTTTCTAATGCCAAACCCGGAAACAAGATATCCCTCTACGGGAAGCCCATCCGGAATAGCCTCAATATGGTTTAATGTTGACTGAACGGCTTGAACCTTAAAAGCAAGATTTATCAAATAATCGGACAGATCGTATATAGTCCGGGTTGATTCGTAAACCAGTTTTACCAGAGTTTCGGCTTTTTCGTCCGAAAAATTATATTCGACAACTTTCCTGCCTGTGACGATTTCATTTGTTAATTCCTGATCAATTTCATAGGGGATTTCATCAGATAATGTAACAATCAAGTTTGAAGTGTATTTGGTCAATTCTTCAACAAAAAGAATATCTGCCTTTGAACGCCATATTATATTTTTAAGACGTTGATGTTCATAGGCGTACGTTTTTAGGTTTTGATCGTATTTTACATAGGAGTCAATCAATAGCAAAGAATATCCGGCAAGAAGGAAAACAGGAATCATAAAAAGAAATAAAACCCAATTCCTGGAAAATACAAACGACCTGATTTCACTGTTTTCCGAAATAACCGTTACTAAAATTTTTTTGGGAAGTCTAAAATAATCTTTGCGCTCTAATGTCTTCACAATTAAGATCCGTTTTTTGAAAGGGAATTAGTGGTTATCTTCTTGAGATTGTTTTCTTCAACTAAAGAGTTTATACCTTCTTTGATTCGTTCTATATTTGAGGTCTGCTTTTCCAATCCTGTCGAAATATTCTGCATAACTTCTATTTCCGAACGTAAGGTAAAAGATTTATTTGAAATTGCTGACCGCATCCACCAGATTACCGAACCTATGGATACGAAAAAGAGAACGAAAATAGAAATCCAGAGGATCAACCTATTACGGTTAAATAGCATATTGATGTTTTTTGACCCGTCTATAGAACTAATAATAAGCTTACTTTCTAAACTGTCTTCAAAATAGGTTCTCATCTTAAGTCTCTTAATTATAAAAACTAATATTCTTTCAAAAAATTTTCTTGTCCAAGTTTCAAATAAAAATGCTCTGACATTAACG
>JADFON010000151.1 GCA_022562855.1 Candidatus Zhuqueibacterota bacterium
ATGAACATTATTTATTACGACATCAAACGTAATCTGGAGTTTGAAAAAGAGTATGGTGCAACATTTAAGGAGAGTGTGGATGATGTAATGCGCGAGGCCGACTTTGTTTCGGTACATGTGCCACTTTTAGATTCAACAAAACATTTAATAAATAAAGAACGACTTGCTATGATGAAACCTACTGCATATCTTATAAATACTTCTAGAGGCGGGCTTGTAGATACTGAAGCTCTCGTAAAACTGTTAGACAATGGAAAACTGGCTGGTGCCGGTCTTGATGTTTTAGAGGAAGAGACATTTGTTCAGGAAGAAATTGGTTTGTTATTTGAGCGGCCATCTGAGAAACAACGCAGAGTACTCGCTAATCATATACTTCTTAGAATGTCTCATGTTATTGTCACTCCACATATTGCTTTTTATTCTAGAGAAGCAGAATGGGCACGGCACCGAAAATGGCGCAGGCACGCCGTGCCCCTACGATAGGACGCTGTTAATATTTTTGGGATATATTGAAGCGAATAAAATCGTAAGTAATCAACTGAGTTCCGACATAATTTGTTCTGCAGAGCTTGTGCCGATACGGTCGACACCTTCTTCCATTAATTCAATAACTTGTTTCAGGGTTTTGACGCCACCCGCGGCTTTTACCTTCACGGATTCCGGAATGACCTGTTTAATAAGTGACACGTCGGTAACCCGGACCCCGCCGGCTTTATGCAGACCGGTCGACGTCTTTACAAAATCTACCTGTGCTTTGGCTGCTATTTCACTTGCCTTTTGAATCAGGAAACCTTCCGTGTACCCGTTTTCGATTTCCGACATACGCAATTGTGAAGTTTCAATTATCACTTTTACTACCGTAACATCGACCAGGAATCTGCGGGAGTTTGTACTTTTTGCCGCTATAACAGTGTTCAGGATATCCTCATATACTTCGTTATACTTGCCGGCAAGAAACCGCTTTATATTCATAACCATGTCAATTTCATCCGCGCCATCTTTTACTATTTTCTCTGCCTGTGAGCATTTCACTAACGTAGGATCCGCTCCCGATGGAAAACTCACAACCGATACAACCCTGACAGGCGAATCCTTAACGTGTTCGTATGCATGCCGGACAAATTCGGGAGGAACACAGACAGCAAAAAAATTTTGACTGATGGCGTTTTTACACAGTTTTGCTATTTCTTCCCCGGTTATCCCTTCCCGGAGCAGAGTTGAATCGAATATTCCGGCAAGCGTACCTTTATCTATTTTCATTATGATGATTTGTCGATAACACTGTATCCTTTATTCTGACGCCGATTAACACCGAAATACATTGAAATACAAATTATAAGTTTCAGTGTTCTTCAGTTACTGCAATGTCAATCTGTGTCACTATTTTAACGCTAAGAATACAAATGCCAGCCAAGGATACTATATTGAGAATCTATTTCTTCACAGGCGCTAAGGTAATGTGATCAGGTGGGGGTGTTTGCATTGTAAATATTTATGTGTGCGGAAAATTTAATCTTGAGCCATATCTTAAACCGTGAGCGGCTTGGGCGGAATAACATCAAAAATCCAAATAAATCGGTAATGAGACCCGGTGTAATCAAAAGCGCGCCCGCTATAAGAATTATTAATCCGTCAAGCAATTCATCGGCTGGAAGCTGACCGGTCTGTAGTTTATGGCGAATCGTAAAAAATATGCGAAATCCTTCCTTTTTTGCAAGATAGGCGCCCAACGCGCCTGTTCCTACAACCAGTATTATCGTAGGAACGGTTCCGAGATAACCTCCCAAATCGATTAAAATCATCAGCTCAATTATCGGAACAAAAATAAACAATAAAAGTAGACGGGCAAACATATTTGATCAATCCACACGTTTTATAAGGAATTGAATATAAGATTTACTCAATAATTCAGATAACTTCATAGCATTTCTTTTTCGATAATCCACAACAGTACCCGTATTTAAAGTAATTGTAATTTTATTTTGAATCAAGAAAAATATGGAATTTCGAATTGAGTACAGGTACTAAGAGGGCACATTAAAAAATGCTAAATCATTATTGCGGTCTCTATATAAACATCTGATAAGAGAAATATAAAATTATTATTAGACAAAACTACGGCTATGCCACATGCGCCAAAACCTGGTAGTTTTCATACCGTTCAATTCCTACCCCAAAGTGATACTTCCAGTCACGGATCCCGTTAAACCAATCTTCAATTTCCTTATCGGTTGCTTTACCTTCGGATGCCCGTAGTAATATGTCGGTATCGCACCCGTTTTCAAGAGCAATTATACTCTCGAGAAGAAACGGTTCATTGATTTCGAGATAGTTAGAGATAGAATCAAAATTGACTTTGTACTGATTTTGTACACCTGCAGCACGTTGCTGCATCTCGGAAATTGCTTCATTCAAGACACCTTGAAGCTCATCGAGGCTTGCGCTATCTTTCCTTGCTTCCATACTTTGTCCTTTCTTCCAAGAAAACACATGAACATGCGTTGGTTAATATAGTAAACTTATGTTCATATAGCAAGTACTCTTTTGATCTCCTTATATATTCTTATACAATTATTATTATAAAATAGTTTCAATTATTACTGTAAATATTGCAATTTATGTGCCAAAAGCACAATATATTGATTTTTATTTTATTTTTCTGTCAAACAACACAACATACAGTATTTAAATCGACACATTAGAATATATCTTTAAAATAGTAACACAATCGTGAAATTTTCCATCAGAGATAGTGTTCAACCCTTTAATTGTGCGGTCGCCCGGTTTAATTAAAGGCTTTCCTTTCTTAATTAACTCATTGATCAACGCTTTTTTGCTGTGTAAAATACTTTTCCAAAACTTATATATTTTTTTTGTTTAAAATCATTATTAACTTACAACACTTTTTGTATTTACCGGTTTTTGAGTCCAAATCCCCACATAAGGAAGTTCGGAATCTTTTTAAAAAATCATAAAAGTTCAGTTACTTATTTAAAAAAGAAGACTATGCGTAAAATTATCGATAAAGTGGTTAAGCAAAGAGAGATAAAATCTACTGTAGTCGAATTTTTTCTCAAAACGGGGTAAAAATCGGTAACCACATGCGAAATCGCTGAAAAGCCGCCGGACAGTCTATTTTCTTACGTTTAATTCTATTAATTATTTTGTAGTATTATATCTACTGTGTTGACACTTTTCATACTATGGAAGCAGAGATTGCCACGTCGCTACGCTCCTCGCGGCGCAAGCCATCCCTAACGGGACAATGACGGTAAGGTATGATTCTCAATAACTTTACAGAATGTCATTTCGAGCGTAGCCGAGAAATCTTTACAGTATATTTTAGTATAAATGTAAACACGAGGACAAAGCAGTACAAATTATTAGTTACCTGGAGGAAGAAGTGTCTAAGATTAAATCAACAATAAAGACGTTCATTTTCTGCTCAGTATTTTTCATCTCTATTAAGGCGGACGCGGGGCAGACAGGGGTAACTGTACTGTCACTGAATGAAGCAATTGAAATATCCATGCAGAATAACCGGGATATACTTATTGCACGGCAAGAGTTAAAAAAAGCGGAACAGCAAATCAGAGAAGTGCGTGCCGTGGCATTACCAAAAATTACTTTGCATAACTTTTACACACGAAATTTGCAAAAACCGGCATTCTTTCTTGCATTTGACGGCGATGTACAAAAAATCGAAATAGGAACCGACAATTCAATTCAGTCTCTATTTACGGTCGACCAGTTGCTTTATTCAGGGGGACAGACAGGCACTGCTATCAGGATTGCGAGAATTTACTCGGAGTCGTTCTCCGAAGTTATCAGTCAGACCGAAAAAAATGTCAAACTACAGGTAAAACAGCAATTTCTCAGCCTCCTTCTTGGTAAAGAATTACTGAAAATCAATAACAGAACGTTGGAGCAGGCGCAGTCTCATTTTAACCAGATCAATATCTTGTTCGGAGAAGGCGCTGCGTCGGAGTTCGACTTGCTGCGTGCGGAAGTCCGGGTGGCGAATTCGCGTCCAAAGGTAATTTCTGCCGAGAACGATCTTTTGCTCAACATGGATGTATTGAAAAATATACTTGGAATGCCCCTCGACAGGGAAATGGAAATCACAGGTACGCTCAGCCCGCTGTTTATTTCAGTTTCGGAATTGAATCAGGTTGAAGAGAATACCTATATGAACCGTGGAGATTACAGAAGTCTTGAACTTACCCGCGAATCAATTGCGGGACGCGTCAAAATAGAAAGCTCAGGGTGGTTCCCGGAACTCAATTTTAATTATTCTTTCCAGTTTCAGGGACAGTCGAATACATTCCGTTTTGGATCAACCGCGAGAGTGAACAGCCAGAGCGCTACAATCGATTTACGAATTCCGATATTCGACGGATTTCAAACTTCAGCCCGGGTCCAGCAGGCAAAAATAGAAGAAAAACAGATGGATTTTCAATTGTTGAAACTAAGGGAGTCCATTGAAATCCAGATAAGAAAATCGAGAAACCGGATGAATGATGCCCGCCAGCGTATCGATGCGCTTTCCAAAGCGGTTGAACAAGCGCAAAAGGCGTTCAATATAGCGCAGGTCAGGTTTGATTCCGGGCAGGGTATACAGCTTGAATTATTCGACGCGCAGGTCGCGCTTGAAATGGCGCAGCTTAATACGCTGCAGAGTGTATTCGATTATGAATTTGCAAAAGCCCAGTGGGAAAACGCGGTTGGAAGATAAACGTAATTAACGATTCAAATATTTTGTTTGCTGTATAGATTCGAAAAGGAATAAGCTATGAAAAAGGTGTATTTTCTAATTTTTGCCGGTATTATGGTTGTCGTTGTTTCATTGGTCTACCAGGGGGTACAGTCCAGTATCGAACAATCCAGAACAACGGTAGAAACTATCGAGGATATTCAGTTGCGTGAAGGGATTCCCGTTGTAACGCGTGCAATTGAGATACGCGACCTCCTTCGTACCCGCAGTTTCACAGGAACAATAAAAGGAATTGAACAGGTGGATGCGACTGCGATGATACTCGAAAAAATTGAAACCATAACCGTTTCCCTGGGAGACAGGGTAAGCCGGGGTGATGTTTTGATAACTCTTGACAAACAAAATCCTTCGACCCGTTTCCGCCAGGCGAAAGACGCTCTGGATGCCTCTGTTATCGACCTGAACCGAAGCGCCGAACTTTTTAGCGCCGGGGCAATTTCCCTGCAGTTTCACGAGAGAGCGGAGCTGGCTGAAAAATTAGCAAGAGCGGATTTTGAAGCGGTTGAGAGGACGTTAGAGGTCAAAGCCCCGATAGGAGGCGTCGTAACGGATATATTCTTTGAACGGGGGGAAACGGTTAGTCCGGGAGTCCCGATACTCAGGATAGCAAAACTCGACAGAGTTTATACAGAAATCGAGGTTGGCGAAACAGACATATCACTTGTGAAGAAGGGTCAGCAGGCATTGGTACGGACCAATTCATTTCCCGACCGCACATTTTATGGCACGGTTAGCAAAATCGCACTTTCAACCAATCCCGACGCACGGAATTTTACGATAAGTATCGAGGTTCCAAATCCCGAGTCGCTTTTAAAACCCGGAATGTACGCTTTATTGGATTTAATC
>JADFON010000152.1 GCA_022562855.1 Candidatus Zhuqueibacterota bacterium
GCCAAGAATAGCTATTGCAGTAAGCAATTCCGCATGACGGTCACGCTGAATGATCTGGTTAGACACCGGGGCAGGTTGTAATGACAACTCTTTACACACCAATTCTTCTACTTTTGGGTCGAGATAGGCAAATGTACCGACGGCTCCGGATATTTTTGCAAACGAAAGTTGTTCAACCGCCCTCTCGATACGTCCACGCGACCTGATCAATTCGGTGTACCAGACAGCCAGCTTCAGTCCGAATGTTATCGGTTCCGATGCGACACCGTGAGTCCTGCCAAGCATGATGGTGTCTTTATATTCTCTTGCACGTTCTCCGACCGCATCTATCGCATTACCTATGGCGTCGATAATCAGCCTTCCGGCATCCCGGCACTGAAGGGCAAGCGTTGTATCGAGAAGGTCGGAGGATGTCATGCCGATATGAACATGCCGTGATTCGGGTCCAATATGTTCAGCCATGCTTGAGAGAAAAGCGATGACATCGTGACCCACATCCGCTTCGATTTCATTGATCCGTTCTACTGAAAAATCGGCTTTTTCCTCAATGATTTTTAGTGCATCCGGCGGGATGTTTCCCAGTTCCGCCTGTGCGCGGCAAGCCGCCAGTTCTATTTTTTTCCAATATTCAAACCGGTTTTCATCTTTCCAGATATTTGCCATTTCAGGCAGTGAATAACGTTCGATCATTGAGATTCAGTTTCTATTATACTATCTTCGCGCCCGTTCAATGGTTAATGTGGTCTCAAACAGACGGTAATTTCTGACTATGGTCAGGTTGATTTGTGTGCCGACCTTTGGATTCGAGGCATCTATAAACTTTCTGACTTCATCAACCTTCCTTACGGCATTTCCATTTACGGCGGTGATAATGTCCCCGACCAGCAGCCCGGCTTTAGCCGCGGGGCTTGACTGGTCGATTGCAGCGATAAGAAATCCTTCGGTAACATTTAACCTGTACCTTCTGATAATGTCACGGTTTATGGTGTAACCCCTGAATCCAACCCAATAGGTGTTGTCGTTCTCAGCTAATTTCTTTAGTTCATCGGCAACTTTTTTTACCTTGTTTATCGGTATTGCAAAACTGATCCCGATGGATCCTTCGGAGCCGCCTCCTGCCGTATATATGACGGTGTTTATTCCAATCACCTCGCCTGCGCCGTTTATCAACGGTCCTCCGCTGTTTCCCGGATTTATTGACGCATCGGTTTGTATCATGTCCTGGTATATCCTCTGGTCGTGCTCCTCCAGGTCAAGATTGACTGCGCTGATCACTCCCACCGATACGGTAGGTTTATCAGTATTATTGAACAGACCAAAGGGATTTCCAAGGGCGATTGCCCATTCTCCGATAATAATGTCGTCGGAATTTCCAAATTTTACTTTCGGAAAGTTGGCGCCTTCGATTTTCAAAAGAGCTATATCTGCGGTAAATCTGCTTTCCACCAATTGAGCGTCATAGGTGTTTCCATTTGTCATCGTGATTTTTATTTCCTGCGCGTTTCTCACGACATGATCGCTTGTTACAATATAACCGTCTTCCGATATTATCAGACCCGATCCTATACCGCGTACTTCTCTTGGTTCCTGTCTTTCATAAAAAAACTGCAGGAACGGGTCGAGATTTACTTGCTGGATAGACCGGACACTTATTCCCACTACAGCAGGACTGACTAATTCAACAGCCCTGGTTATAGCGTTTCTTCGGGACGAATATATGTTGTTGTTTCCGGTATCGCTATCTGTGCCGGACGCCGGAAGACGCTGCCCGGATGTTGTCCCGGTGAGGTCGCTTTCGTCGTTTACAGTACGGTCAACTATCCATACGAGAAAAACAGCAATGAGGATGATTACTGCTATGTTCCTCTGTGCTCTCATATATATCCCCGTTTATTTTTGTACTTTTTCCCAGTCTTTCAGGAAACTTTCGATACCGATATCGGTAAGCGGATGTTTCAGCAATTGGTCTAATACTTTAATTGGCAGCGTCACGATATCCGCACCGGCTAATGCGGCTTCGACCACGTGCAGCGGGTTACGGATACTCGCAACAAGAACCTCGGTTTCAATACCGTAATTGTCGAAAATCGTAACAATGTCCCTGATAACATCCATGCCGTAATTCGTAATGTCATCAATCCTCCCGACAAACGGACTGACAATGGTAGCTCCGGCTTTTGCCGCGAGAAGCGCCTGAGACGGTTGAAAAATAAGTGTCGTATTTGTTTTTATCCCCTCGCTTGTAAATATTTTTATTGCTTTCAGTCCTTCTTTGCTGATAGGAACTTTTATGTTTATATTGTCGGCTATTTTTGCAAATTCACGTCCCTCCTTGACCATGCCTTCGGCATCGAGACTCACCGTTTCCGCGCTCACGGGTCCGTCAACAATAGAGGTTATCTCCTTTAGTTTATCAGGATACGTTCCTTTCTCTCTGGACATGAGCGTTGGATTTGTCGTCACTCCATCGAGAATTCCAAGCTTGTCGGCTTCTTTAATTTCATCAATATTTGCGGTATCTATAAAAAATTTCATGTACTATTCTCCCTCTTAATCAGGTTCTGTAAAGTAAGGTTCTTATAATGGCTCTAAGAGCGAAAGTTATAATGAGATTAACTGTTTGATACCACCCGATGACTGTGGCGCACCCACTATATACTTACACCTTTTGAATACCGAATGTGTTCCGATGCCCGGTAGATTACCTTATCTGCACTAATACTCAACATGCTCCAAAAACAGTCCGTTCGCAGGTGCGTGCGTACTTACCAATTTACGTTCCGAACCGCTTAATATACTATCGATGCAATCCGGCTTTTTTGCTCCTCTGCCCACATCGACGACCGTTCCGGTAATTGCCCGAACCATCCCATGAAGAAATCTATTGGCTCTTAATCCGATGATAATAGAGTCTCCGATTTTTTCTAATCCTGCCTCGTGAACAATACAAACGTAACCGTCGTCATTAGTAATTTCCGAATTTAGTTTCGCAAGGGGTTTGAAATCATGCTCCCCGACAACTTTATCGAGAGCGGCTTTCATATGTCCCGTATTCAATCTTGTCAGGATTTCCCAGGAAAACCGGCGCTGCAGTGCAGAAGGTGTAAGGCTTATCCTGTATCGGTAACTCCTGCTAACGGCTGAAAATCGTGCATGGAAATCGTCAGAAACAGGATCAAGCGAACAGATCGAAATATCGTCAGGCAGCATGGAATTCATGCTCTTGAGAAAAGTTTCTTCATCTGTATCCCGGTCCACATCGAAGTACGCTGTTTGACCTCTTGCGTGTACTCCCCGGTCAGTGCGTCCCGCACCGACTATTGCAACATGCTTTTCGAATCTCTTTGAAAGTATCTCTTCAAGGACACCCTGGACTGTTCTGTGATTTTTTTGTATCTGCCATCCGAAAAATTCAGTACCGTCGTATTCAAGAACGACTTTAAATCTTTTTGTCACAACAGATAGGTCCCGGAAGCGATACTTATAACGGTAACTGCTGCAATGATATCGGAAGTCTTAAATTTCAGATCGTTATAATATGTTCGTGAGCCGCTGCCAGGATATCCGCGTGCTTCGAGAGCAAATGCAAGGGCGTCGGCGCGGTTAAATACTGATATAAACATCGGTATAACGAGCGACGCTAAATTTCTTATTCTTGAGACAATTTTACCCTCGAAATGTACACCCCTTGCTGCCTGTGCCTTTCTGATTCTATCACTTTCTTCAAAGAGAACCGGTATGAACCTCAAAGTAATTCCAAGCATTAGTGCGAACCTGTCAGGCTTCAGACCGGTTTTTCTGAGCGGTCTGAGCAATTTTTCCAACCCGTCTGTCATATCGGTCGGTGGAGTCGTCAGCATTACTAAAATCGAAAACGAAATCAATAGCAGCAGACGCAACCCGAAAAAAAGACCTTTGCTCACTCCCTCTTCGGTCACGCTAAAACCAACTATCGGGATTTGGAAAATTGGATTTCCCTCGCCAAAAAACGAGTGGAGAAAAAAAGTAAATATTATTATCCAGAAAAAAATTCTTAATTGGCGGAAAAAATGTGCAAACGGTATTTTAGATAACCGTATGACTACCATAAGAAAAACTAAAAAACTTAAATGCGTCAAGAAATTCTGACCTAATGTAACTGCAATTACGATTGGAATCAGGGTCAGGAATTTTGTCCGTGGGTCTAACCTGTGAATTAGAGATTTTCGTGGACAGTATTGCCCTAACGTGAGATTTTGCAACAAGATAACGCCTCTTGATTTTAACTTACTAATGTAGTAAATAATTGCCCAAAATAAAAGTCTTTTTCCGGCAGATTTTCGATCTATTGACGTCTCAAAAGCGCATTTATTTGAACCTAAAGAGAGTAAATCAGAAACAAGCGGCAAAAATAAAAATTCGTGACCTTACCGAGATTTTTCCGTATATTGACGTCAAAAGAAATTGTAATTTAAAATGTAAAATACAATGGAATATAATTTACCGCCATACGGGAACGATCTGCCGAGTTATCAAAAAGAGCTTCCGAAAACCGACCCCGAAAAGACAGGGGCAGGACTTCCGCCAACTAAACCGGTAATAAATTTAGTACTATTTATTCTGACTGTATTAACGACCCTGTTCGCCGGTTCTTATCTGAACCAGGGAGACCCGCTCAGCAGGATAGAGGACCTCTATCTTGGAATTCCGTTTTCATTTACACTGCTTGCAATTATCGGATGTCATGAATTCGGCCATTATTTCATGTGCAGAAAACACAATGTTGACGCTACCTTACCATACTTTCTTCCTGCGCCTCCCCCGTTTTTGATCGGCACGTTCGGGGCTGTAATAAAGATCCGCACCCCGATAAAGAATAACCGCGCGCTGTTTGATATAGGCGCTGCCGGTCCTATCGCGGGAATAATTGTCGCAATTCCGGCAATAATTATCGGTTTGGAAAGATCGGAAATTCTCGAAGTCCAGCCAATGATTGGGGGTAGTCTCGGTGAACCGATTCTTTTTAAGATTATTTCAATTTCATTTTCATTTAAATTAAAAACATAAGTTATTGATGTGTCTTCTGAACTTCCTGTAAGAGGTTTATCGCCATCCTTAAACTCGATATCTTCATTCAAAAACATCAATGCATCCAATATTGTTGTTTTTCCGGATTCATTTTTTCCTGCAAATATTGTTAAAACGTCAGAAACATTACATTTTGTATCTTCAATCGATCTGAAATTTTTTATTCTAAATGATTTGAGTTTCAAGTGTTCATATTTCTTATAGGAAGTTATTAAACATCTGTGTGTGGATACAGTGTTTCTCAAAAATCCTTCAATTCACCTTGAGAAAATTTCATAATACTGTATCAAACTAAAACTTCAACACCGCAAATGTGTTTAGAGATATGAACCAAACAGACAATTCCCCTCGAGGGCTTCTTAAAACTATATTTCAAAAGTGAATTTTTGTATCAATCATACACTAAATATGCAAATAATTGGGAATTAATTTTCATACTTTTCTGCGTCCACTTTATTCCCCAAAAATGGTTCAAGCCTCTAAAGAATTGAACCAAAGTTTTGAACTAAAACATCATTATCAT
>JADFON010000153.1 GCA_022562855.1 Candidatus Zhuqueibacterota bacterium
TGCAAATGGGATACTTTCCCAGAAGTTCTCATCGGATATATTATATGCCAAAGACCCACTGGAATAATTGACGGTTTCGATCGCATTGGATTCACCCTGCGTACCAAAAGATGTATTGCCATCGATAGTGAAGCTTCCCGTCAGGAACAGTTTGTCCCACAACCCGATTTGTTCGCTAAACAAAATGGTACCATTAAATATCTCGGAATTACCCTCACCTGCACTGATAATTGCTGCATTATCAAAGTCGTCCGTACCGGGAAGGCCGAGTTCCTGGCCGTCTCCAAAAATAAATCTCGCATTACGCCGGAACCCTCTACCGCCAACGGTGAAGTTTGAGGTAATATCACCTTCTTCAACGGAGGAAAAAGCATTTGACAGAAAATCGAAAATGGGATATTTAATCGTAGCCCGGTAATCGAACGTAAATGTCATATTTTCACGATCCTGCCTATTTATTCCTGTTGTGGTAATGAGGTCTGTCCCTAACGGAGTAAACAAACGTTGTTCGGATTTCCGGTAATCGATCCCGAGTGTGAATTTGTTTGACCAGTACTCGTTATAATCATACGTCGCAGTTTGACTGAAATTATAACGATACGTGGTGTTGATGTTCTCCTGGAGAAAATAGATGTTCAACCTGTCGATCTTGTCCTGAAGCGGTACATTGCTGTCGGGACGTGAGAAGGGCCAGTCAAGAACTTCGAGAGCAACCATAATACCGGGAATGGAATTATTGCTCTGGTTTCTCTGTATCCTGTCTCTTGAAGCCCGTGCGGTTACATCGATCTGCAGTTTCTCGCTCACAAATGTCCTTATACCGGTATTAAACGAATAATAGGTCGAAGCGTTATTTCTCATTATTCCCTGGGCGTCTTTCACAGCGCCTGAAATGTTATAAGTAAGCGCTTCATTGCCGCCGCTTACATTTAACGAATATTTTTCATAGTGTCCGTCCTGCAGGACATGGTCTCTCATCAGATTCTCATACGTAAATGTGCCATCCTCTAATTCTAAACCTTTATCATAAAGAAACCGGGTAATGGGTTGGTCCCATCCCTGCTCTACCATAATATTCCAGCGCGGGGCTCCTGCTCTACCTTTCTTTGTAAATATCTGGATGATACCGGAGGCGGCTTCCGAACCATAAAGCGTGGTACCTGCGCCAGGTTTTACAATTTCGATATGATCGATGTCGTCGATATGAATATCGGAAAGCGAACTCGGGCTCACCCCGCCAAGGCCACTTCCCTGACCCTGGGCGATTTCCATTCTTACGCCGTCAATATAAATTTGCGGAGTCTGGTCTGCGCGGGAACTGGTAATGCCGCGTAACGAAATCGATGCGCCGGTTCCCGGTTGACCAGTCTTGATCCTGACGGAACCTCCGGCGAGCCTTCCGGCAAGAAGATGCTCGATACTCTCTACCGGAACTGCGGCAATCTCCTGGGCAGAAATTGTCTGAATCGTAGTTGCGAGTTCCTTTTTCCTTACTTCTTCTCCCGCACCGGTGACAATAA
Organism: Candidatus Zhuqueibacterota bacterium; assembly: GCA_022562855.1. Taxonomy (GTDB): domain Bacteria; phylum SM23-31; class SM23-31; order SM23-31; family SM23-31; genus JADFON01. The sequence continues at coordinate 1,521 of JADFON010000153.1, forward strand.
TTTCGTCAAGATTGAGAATGTCGGTTTCCATTTCGATATTGACAATGGCTGTTCTATTCGCACTAACCGATACATCCACATTTTGTTTTGCGTAACCGATAAAGCTGATTTCCAATGAGTAGCTTCCCGGGGGAACACGTAATATTTCGAAATTACCATCCCTGTCGGTTGACGCGCCAAGTCTCGTATCAACCACGATAATATTGGTGCCCGTCAAGGGTCTGCCTGTGCCTTCATCAATCACAGTACCTGAAATCGTACCGAACTCGATCTGGGCTAATCCGGTGCCTGCCACCGTCAGGCTGATCAAAAGAACAGCCGCTACCGATGCCGGCAACCGAAGGTTTCTCAGCAAAAAATTAAATGAACTGAACATACGTAAACCCCTTTCCAAAAAGTGAGATTATAGTTCATGAATAATGTTTTTGAATTTGGCTGTAGTAGATTTTTAGACTGCATCCAAATCCATTATTTACGGTTTGCCCCTCACTACCCACAACCATATGATTCCCTATCTATTCAACAAAACTCCTAAAATTTTATATTACTACAATATTTATTTCAAAAATTATATTGATTCATGCATATATACTAATTTATTGATAATTGTGTGATTAAAGTTATTATCGATAGCAAGATAATCAGAAGGAACGAACGTGTCGTATTTCCGATAAATCATTTTTCTCCGCATCAGTAAAACTTTTGCAATAGAAACAGCTTAATCTCACCAAAAAATGATTGCACCAGAAATCGCAGTGAAAGCGGTAAAGCGGGTAAATTCAATGTATATTTCATCTTAACTATGCAACAATATGCCAAGCTGAACTACATCATTTATTTCTTTCAGTCAAAATGGTAAAGAATTTAAAACTAAAATGCAAGCTTTTTTTGAATAATAAAAAAATTTTATGCGGAATAAAGGAGTTTTTAAAAGAAATAGTCATTCGGGGTGAATTACAAAATATCCTTAACGATCTAATCAATGGAATCGAAATACTGAATGCTGTTAATGCTGATAAATACAAAATAATTACTGAAATATTTGCGACTTCTTTGCCGTTTTCGCTTTATCAACGTCTACAAATGCAAGCAGTATCGCCCCTGCGATAAAAAAGAATATTAATGAGAGAATTGCTGTACGTAAAGAATACAACTCTCCAATGGTTCCAAATACCAGAAGTCCCCCAATCGAAGAAGATTTACTTATAATCGAATAAAACCCATAAAATTCAGCAGAGGCGCTGACAGGAATCATTGACCCATAGAGCGACCGGCTGAGAGATTGTGAACCGCCTAAGATAAGACCGCCAATTCCGCTGAGAACCAGAAATTCGGTTTTAGTAGTGATGAAATATGCATAAATCACAATCGCAGACCAAAGATTCAGGGTGATAAGCAACGATTTCTTTGCGGAAAGTTTTTCGGCAATCTTGCTGAACATTAACGCGCCCGGAAGTGCGGCTATTTGTATGATAAGCAGCGCTGTCAGAAGGGCATCTATTGATAATTCGAGCTCCACGGTTCCATATATCGACATGGTATAAATAACCGTCTGAATTCCATTGTTATAAATCAAAAAAGCCGCAAGAAACAATACCAGATGTTTAAAGGATTTTACTTTCCTTGTTGTTGCGAAAGTACGTTGAATCCCGATTCTTGCGTATCCTAAAAGTGAGTTCGTTCCCTTGAACCTTTCCGGCAATTCGTTTTGCAAACCCGTATCCTTTAAATAAAAATAGGTGAAAAGCGCAAATCCTCCCCACCAAAGTGACGCCATGGTCATCGCTAAACGGACTGCATAATTTTTATCGATACCAAGAAACTCACTGCCGGCGACCAATCCAATCGAAATAGCGAATTGCGTACCCCCTCCTATATACCCGTATGCGTATCCTTTTCCGGATATCCAGTCGATATTGTCGTCCGTCGCTATATGGGGCAAAAATGCATCGTAAAACACCATACTTCCGACCAGCCCGGTCTGCGCAAAGAAGAAAAATACTATCGTTAGCCAAACATCGCCCGCCGTGCAAAAATAAAGCAGTATCCCGAAGAGACTTCCGCCGTAACAAAAAATCATTAAGAATTTCTTCTTTGAATTGGAGAAATCGGCTATTGCACCGAGGACAGGTGCAATAAGAAAAACAACAACAGCAACAGCACTCAGAGTATAAGACCAGATTGTGGTGGACTTAAGCTCAAATAATCCGAATGAATAAGTATCCGCCCCGATTACAACCTGTACAAAATATATCGGCAGCAATCCGACCGCAACGGTTGTAACAAACGCAGAGTTTGCCCAATCGTACATTAACCAGCCGAAAATCTGTTTTTTATCGTCCATTTTGGTGGAATCAGGGATGGAAATCTAAAGAATAGCTAAATAATTGAAAATTTTCTATTAGTATAGTCAAAGTTCAACTGTTATGCAGATGTTTATATATAGATTGCGCAAGACCGCCGCTGATACTTTTAACTCCAGCGATTGATTCGGGCGCCGCGTCACGCAGCCGGGTGACGGAACCAAAGTACTTTAGCAGCGCCATCTTCCGTTCGGGACCGATTCCCGGAATGGAATCGAGTTCCGAAGTGATCGTCCTCTTCTTTCGCTGTTTACGGTGATGCATAAGGGCGAACCTGTGTGCCTCATCGCGAACGCGCTGGAGCAAACGCAGTCCGGAAGATGTCCGGGAAATATTCTGCGGCTCTGATATGCCGGGAACATATACTTCATCCAAACGTTTTGCCAACCCGATTAAAGGAATATTCACCAAATCAAGTTTTCTCAACGAATCCATAGCCGCCGATATTTGTCCTTTCCCGCCATCTATCAATATCAGGTCGGGCATTTCGTCATTGTCCGCTTTTAACCGTGAGTACCGCCGTTCAACTGCTTCAGCTATCATTGCAAAATCATCGGGGGTATCTTTGGAGCGAATCTTGAATATCCTGTACCCATTCTTTTGAGCTGCCCCGTTATTAAATGAGACCATCGAGGCTACAGCATCTTTTCCCTGTATGTTGGAGATGTCGAATGCCTCGATTTTCATCGGTAATTCATTCATATTCAAGTCCTTTTGCAAAGCCTGCACTGAATATGCGACGTAGTCTTTCTTTTGATGCTGCTGCAACATTAATTCCTTAAGAAGCAGCTCTGCATTATTGAGGCACATTTTTGTTAACTTGGCTTTTTCACCTATTTGCGGAGTAATGATCCTGACCGTACCTCCCCGTATCTCTGCGAGCCATTCCACGATCGAGTTTTTATCGGTTATTTTATGAGAAATAAAGATTTCTGGAGGAACGTAATCGGTGTTCAAATAAACCTGCATAAGAAAGCTTTGCAGGATTTCTTCTTTATTCTTGCCTCCTACACCTTCGAGAGAATGATGACGGCGTCCGATTATGCGTCCTTCTCTCTCCAAAAACAAAACCCCGCATGCAATATCGTCTTCAACGGCTATTGCGAGTATATCCCGGTCAACGGGGTTTATGTCAACGACTTTCTGTTTCGCTTTGAAATTGCCAATTTCTCTTAACCTGTCCCGGATTTCTGCCGCTGCTTCGAAACGCTGATTATCTGCTTCTTCATGCATTTTTTGTGTCAGGATATCAATCAGATTTTTTGTGTGACCACTCAAAAAATCACGGATTTGTTCTACCATCACATTGTAGTCTTCCTTTGAAACCAAATCTTCGCACGGACCTTCGCACCGTTTTATGTGATAGTCAAGGCAGAGTTTTACTTTGCGATTTTTAATAGTGTCGGGAGTCAAGTTGTACTGACAGCTTCTTACGGGGAAAATTTTGCGCATTGTCCACAACATTGTCCGCATAATTTTTGCCTCGGTGTTCGGACCAAAATATGCGCTCCCGTCATTCACTTTTTTTCGTGTCGAGAAAACCCGCGGAAAATCTTCATTTGTAATTTTTATATAGGGAAAACTCTTGTCGTCTTTTAGATGTATATTATACCTTGGTCTATAAAGTTTAACCATATTCGCTTCAAGAATCAGCGCCTCTTTTTCCGTGTCGGTGATTATATATTCCAGGTCGGCTATTTTCTTTACC
>JADFON010000154.1 GCA_022562855.1 Candidatus Zhuqueibacterota bacterium
ACCTAAAAACACCGTCGACTAAATTAAACGTAAATCCTGTTTCCGTACCAACCCATCCGGTGAAAACAAGCGGGAGCCAGAAAAATAGCAATAACCCCATTCCAAGACCGAATATCATAGTAAAAGCCGTACTGAGTTTTGATTTCCATGAATTATTGTTTTGGTCCCGGGATTTCGTGTCATCTTTATCATCTTCGATAGCGACATCGGCAGACCAGGAAAGCGCTCCGATTCCATGAATGAGCGATTCAATCAATATAAGGCTTCCCCTGAGTATCGGCAGCTTAAAAAATTTGAATTTTTTTGCCCATGACCGGATTTCCTCACGTTTTAAAGCTATTTTCCCGTCTGCTCTGCGGACTGCGATCGAAATATATCGTTCGGAACGCATCATCACACCTTCGATGACTGCCTGTCCGCCTATGTTCACTTCTTTTTTCATAGAATTACCGCTATACTATCATTGAGGAATATGGTCCGATATAACTAAAATATATGACTTTCCCCGAGTCGGGCATGGATACCCATAAAAAGTAAGACAGACATTCCTGCCTGTCTATAATGAACAAACGCCGATGCTTGTTCCAAATTTTTCTTTTATGTTAAGTACCTAAGCACAGATTCAAGCTATAAACTTGGTGCATCTTCCGGCAATTTTCTACCGTACTTTTTGAGAAATTTTTCGACGCGACCCGCTGTATCTATCAATTTTTGTTTCTTAGTATAAAACGGATGACACTGCGAACAGATTTCAATTTTCATATCACCCACGGTACTCCTTACCTGGAATGTACTTCCACATGCGCAGGAAACGGTACCCAACATATATTCAGGATGTATATCTTTCTTCACAACACCTTACTCCTAAAATTTCATCGATTCATAAGTAAAATTAAAATTACAATAAATAAAACGGTAATCCAAGAAAAAAGTTCTTCTATTCATTCATTGATTCCAGGAACTTTGCATTGGACTTTGTCAATCCCATTTTTTCGATCAAAAACTCGAGCGCCTCTACTTCACCCATACCGCTCAGAAGTTTTCTAAGCAGCCATACCCTTGCAAGTACATTTTTATCCATAAGCAGTTCTTCTTTTCTTGTACTTGATTTGTTGATGTCAATTGCCGGAAATATCCTGCGGTCGCTCAACCTGCGGTCGAGCACTAACTCCATATTACCCGTGCCCTTAAACTCTTCAAAAATAACTTCATCCATCCGGCTGCCAGTATCGATGAGAGCTGTCGCTATAATGGTAAGACTGCCCCCTTCTTCTATGTTGCGCGCTGCGCCGAAAAACCTCTTTGGTTTGTGCAGTGCGTTAGCGTCGACACCCCCCGAAAGAATTTTCCCGCTGTGGGGTACAACTGAATTATGAGCCCTGGCAAGGCGCGTAATGCTATCCAAAAGAATTACAACATCCCGCTTGTGCTCTACAAGACGTTTTGATTTTTCGAGAACCATTTCCGCAACCTGCACATGCCGTTCTGCGGGTTCATCAAATGTGGAACTTATTACTTCTCCTTTTACAGACCGTTCCATGTCCGTTACTTCTTCGGGTCTTTCATCAATCAGCAGTACAATCAATACTACTTCCGGATGGTTAGTGGTAATGCTGTTGGCAATTTTTTGAAGAAGCATTGTTTTACCGGTTTTTGGCTGGGCAACAATTAGACCACGCTGTCCTTTTCCAATAGGGGTCAACAAATCCATGATACGCGTAGAATAGTCTTCCGGGTCGAGTTCAAGATTAAATTTTTCTTCAGGGTAAAGCGGGGTTAAATTGTCGAAGAATATTTTGTCCTTTGCCTCTTCAGGATTTTCAAAATTGACAGCTTCTACTCTCAATAGAGCAAAGAACCGTTCGTTATCTTTCGGCGGTCGGATTTGCCCCGATACTGTGTCACCCGTTTTTAGACCGAATCTTTTTATCTGTGAAGGCGAAATGTAAATATCATCGGGACCGGGTAGATAATTATAATTTGTTGACCTTAAAAAACCGTATCCGTCAGGCAGAATTTCCAACACTCCTTCCGAAAATAACAGACCGTCTTTGTTCGCCTGCGCTTCAAGGATTTTAAATATTAGATCCTGTTTTCGCATCCCGGCTATAGACGGAATTCTCATATCTTTCGCTACAGACGCTAATTCGGATATTTTTTTCACTTTTAAGACCGCAATATCCATACTATTACTTCCGCTATTCATTGATACTCTCCTCTCACTTCCCGCAAAACGGGAAACTTTCCATTCCTCCGGGTTATCATCCGGGGATTTTACAACAAATAATCTTTAAAATTCAAGGATTTTGAATTTCCCCCTGGGTATGTACTAATAATTCTCGCCCCGAATAACACAACAATTTATTGTAAATAATATAAATTATAACATCAAATTTTAGATTTACTAAGAGAAATGATATTTTACGCTTTATTTAGTTGTATTGCTCATGCACTGGTTATTGATCAGAATTGTATATTTGAGGTAGTCGCGGCAGGATAATTATATTTTACTTAACGTAACGATTTTTTGCATTTTAGTCAAGCATTTTTATTGCTTTTTTTACCGCATTGACTGTATAATGACTCCCCGTACACAGAACTAAATAATTCTCATAACTTTGACCGGCTTCCTTAAATGCAAATTGTATACCGGACCGGATTGTCTTGAAATACTTGAACGGAATATTTTTTTGATTGAATATCTCTTTGAACTGTGAATATTTGACTCCTCTTCCGAATAAATCACTTCTCGAATGACCGGGAATCGGTATTCCTATACCCATTCGGCAAATTGGCAATATCTTCTCAAGAGTTCCCTTCCAATTCGCATCTTCTTTTAATCCTATTAATAGTAACACGCTTTTACCCGGAAATAGTTTCCGAATATTGTTTTTTAATTCTTCGAATCCGGCTTCATTATGTGCAACATCAATGATAAAAGCCGGTTTTTCCCGGTAAACCTGGAACCGTCCCTCCCATTCGACATTCTTCAGTCCCTTTTGTATAGCGGATTTTGTAATACCCTTATTCTGAGTTGCCAAACCGGATGATTTTCTTATTTGCCCGGATAAAACCCCTTTTACCGTTGCATAAATTGCAATCGCGGTTTTTGCGTTTTCTATTTGAAATCTTCCCGGCAGAGATAAAACCAGGTGCGAAAAGGCGATTATCGTTGAGAGTCCGGCAGAATCATTCTCTTTAAGTAGTACAGGTCCGGCAGCCGGGAATCTCCGGTCAATAGTTATTTCCGCTGAAAACTTCGTGTTGTTAATAGAATATTTTTCATTTGAAATTTTGACCATTTCATCAGCTTCGACAAAAGGAGCCTTTATTTTGCCGGCAGTTGTTTTTATGATTTGGCGGTTTGATTTTTCCTTAACATTGGACACTATCGGTATTCCGGCTTTAATAATCCCACATTTTTCACGGGTAATTTTTTCGAGAGAACTTCCAAGATGTTCCTGGTGGTCCAAGCTAATAGAAGTAATTGCGGCACACACCGGAAGCAGGACGTTGGTCGCATCATATTTTCCGCCAAGTCCTACTTCAACAATCGCCATATCCACTGAACATTCTCTGAAGTACAAAAATGCAAGCGCGGTGGTACATTCAAAATAGGTGCAGGATATCTCATCAAAAAAGGGGGTTATTTTACCGTACATTTTCGCAAAATCCCCCGGACTAATATCGCATCCGTTAACTTTTATCCGCTCACGAACAGATGTAATATGCGGAGAAGTATAGAGACCGGTTTTAAATCCATCTGCGGCAAATATCGAGGAAAGTAAAGCCGCGGTTGATCCTTTTCCATTGGTGCCGGCAATATGAATACTGCGGAAACTTCGTTCAGGATTATCGAGGTACTTTAGCAGCCGTTTCATGTTCTGCAATCCGAGTTTCAGCCCGAACCTCCGGCGCGAATTTAAGTCTCTTACCGCCTCATAGAAGTTCAGCCGGTTTCTTGTTTTTGTGCTTTTACTCAACACATTTTCCTGAATTTAGATCTTGATAAGACGCCATTTCCCGGACAACCTAATCCGGCTGTCTTGTGCAGATATTTGATTACTGTTGATATCTCTAACAAAAAGGAAGGCTCTAATTCGAATTCAATTTCTGAAGTTTGACCGCATTTTCATGAGTAAGACGGACTTTAAGTGTTGTATATTCACCGTTATAAGACTGCTCAACGACTTTACCGTACTCAAAAAGGCGGGAAATATTTTTCGATTCAGTGATAGGCATCGTAAAATTCTTCGTTACAAAATTTTTTCCCGCCGATTCGGCAATTATAGAAATTACATTTCGCAACCCTATTCCTTGAGACGCAGAAACGAATACCGCATCAGGATACCGGCTTCTAATTTCTAACATTAACTTTTTATCTTTTACAAGGTCTATTTTATTGAAGACTTTTAAAACACGAATAGAATCGACTTCCATTTCACAGAGAACATTTTGCACTGCGTCGATTTGATTCTCGAAGTCCTCATTACTTACATCGATAATATTAAGCAATAAATCGGCGTCCTTAACTACATCAAAAGTACTTCTGAACGCGGCGATGAGATTATGTGGAAGTTTTCGAATAAATCCGACTGTGTCGCTTAAAAGAACTGCCAAATGGTCATCGATATCCAACCGGCGAACTGTTGAATCAAGTGTTGCAAACAACCGGTCAGCTACAAATACACTGTTACGGTCCGGATGAGCAGGGATCAAAGAATTGAACAGTGTTGATTTTCCGGCGTTTGTATATCCAACCAATGTAACTTTATAAATGTTTCCCCGTCTTTTTTTTTGTACAGCCCGCTGGTCTTCAATCAACTTCAAATCCCCTTTCAATTTTTTGATCTTTGTTCTGACAAGTCTCCTGTCAACCTCAAGCTGTGTCTCCCCCATTCCCGCTCTCACACCGATACCTCCAACCTGTCTTTCAAGATGCTGCCACTGCCGAGTCAGTCTTGGTAACAGGTACTGTAATTGCGCCAATTCTATTTGGGTCTTCGCTTCACGTGTCCTGGCATTTTGTGCAAAGATTTCAAGTATCAGTCCTGTCCGGTCAATTATTTTTTTATCAATTATTCTTTCTAAATTTTTTAATTGTGCCGGAGAAAGATCGTCGTCAAATATTAAGGAATCTATCCCGCTGTTTTTTACATTTTTTGCGATCACCGCCGCTTTTCCCCTGCCGATAAAAAATGCGGGATCATATTGTTTTATAGATTGGAAATAAGTTTCCATTACCTCTGCACCGGCGCTTTCGGCGAGAAGGGCAAGTTCTTCAACACTTTTTTCAGTTTCGGACCGCGATATTTTCTGAGGAATCGTTCCGATGAGTACCGCACGTTCTTTTTTTGTGTTGGTGTTATACATTATTTCATGCTCAATAATTTACGACACTGACAAACACTCGATACTATCTGCCACATAGTGGCGGACATCCCACAAACTCAACACCCCGAATCCTCGGGGTCACTCTGTTTCCGGTTCGGTTTTTTCATGTTGAATGATGGTTTCCAGCAGCAAAAATATGAGTACCCCAATGATAAAATACCGGCTGATTTCACGTCCTTTTCGAATCTCGTTGAT
>JADFON010000155.1 GCA_022562855.1 Candidatus Zhuqueibacterota bacterium
ACGTCCGTAGGTTCTTTATTCGGCGATTTCACGGTATTGAGTTTCACCGTTAACTGGAAATTCGACTGATAAACAGGATTAAACTTACCACAGTTGATCCGAAAAAATACTCACAGAACAAATCAATTCGGTTTTCTTGCGCTTACCGTTATACTCGATGTCGACGCCTGCCCAGCGTTTTTAGAATCGGCATTATCCGCAACAGTTTCAACAGTTGATTTATTCGACATTGCTCCCGGTTTGAGACCGCTCTCTTTTCCGATAGATACCTGCTGCGTACTCTTGACTACTTTTACATCGGTAAATCCGGCAGTCTCTATTATTTCCAAATACTCGCTTTCCTGAATCGCGCCGGATATACAGCCTGCATAAGCGGCGGCGGAATTTCTTACTTCATCCGGAAGGTCACCCTGCAGCACTATATCCGAAACCATGATCCTCCCGCCTGGTTTCAAAACCCTGAATTCTTTAAACAATTATTCTATCTGTTAAAATCATAATAAATCTGTCCAGCCACATCCCGCCACATGAGTGGTCGCTGCGTGTTGAGGGACCGCCATGGAAATCTGTGTTAAAGTTTTTTCTGCTGCTTGAATAATCATAAGAAAATTCTCAAATAATCACCCTTTTAATCGCTTGCAAAAGTTCCTCTATCTTTGTACTTTCGATACGAATATTATATGAAATTTGGAACTTAGTTATGGAATGGGTTACGCTAATAATTGGTATAATAATAGGTTTTGCTATCGCCTTTGCCTGGAACTGGAAACAAGGGAAATCAGCTAAGGAAATTGCCGTTGAGCTGCACGAAACAAATAAACAAGCATTCCTCGAAGAGATAAAACTGAATTTTGGAAATCTTTCCCTCGAGGCAATGCAAAAATTTTTGAATTTAGCTGATTCAACGATAAAATCCGCACGCGAAAAAGACGCCGATGATCTCGACAAGAAAAAAAGCCTGATTGATCAACAGCTTAAAACTATGACTCTCGAACTGGATAAAGTCGCAAAACTCATGAGAGAATTGGAAACAGACCGGGAAAACAAATTTGGCGAGTTGACAAACCAACTGAAATCTGCCGGAGAACAGACAGCAAAATTGACGGTCATAACCGGAAAACTACGCGAGACTCTTGCGAGTGAACACGCCAGGGGACAATGGGGGGAAAGAATGGCTGAGGATGTGCTCAATATAATTGGGTTCGTAGAAAACATAAATTATCAAAAAGCAAAAACGATCGATGAATCCAACACTCGACCCGATTTTACGTTTTTTCTTCCACGTGGATATAAAGTGAATATGGACGTAAAGTTTCCTTTTGATAACTATGTCAAGTACTGCGAGACCGATTCGGAAATGGAAATGGAAAAATCACAATACAAAAAACGTTTTTTGAAAGACGTTCGCGGGCATATAAAGGAAATTACCACAAGGAATTATATCAACCCCGAACAGAACACTGTTGATTATGTCCTTCTGTTTATACCAAACGAGCAAATATTCTCGTTTATTCATGAACAAGACAGCAATATCCTTGATGACGCATTAAAAATTCACGTGATTATCTGCTCTCCGATTACTCTCTTTGCGGTGCTTGCAATCATACGGCAGGCAGTCGAAAATTTTGCCTATGAGCAAAGATCAAACGAAGTTGTAAATATCCTCAACGCTTTCAGGAAACAATGGAAAATGTTTGTTGAAAAACTCGAAAAACTGGGGAAACGAATAGGGGATGCGCAAAAAGACTATGACGAACTAATCGGCACACGCAAAAACCAACTGGACCGGCATCTCAATAAACTTGACGCCATCAAAACACAGAGAGAATTACCACCGGGAACCGAAGAAGATATCGATGAATACAAGATGTAGAAATACCTGGTGGAATTTCTCATCCATATCATTGCATAAATCAATAAAATACAGTAGTTTATTCCATTTTTCTACGTTTACCCACAGGTTATCCACCGCTCCGGTAAATTAAATATATATTTTATTCCTGGTATATAATAAAATTTATTTTAATTATTTGCCATTTTGAGAGGGTTATTTCGACTTTTGGCACAGTACTTGCCAAACAAGCGCACACAAAAGGTGATTCTGTATATTTTATCCACAATTTCAGAATAATTTACTCTTTTAACTATTTCTGGCATAATATTGGCACAAGTTTTTAAAGACACCTCGAATTATTTACACTGCTTCTTACCTTTATCTGTCTTCACTATCACTCCATTTTATCGATAACGGCGTTTATGCTGTCACGCAGTTTCTTGCATTTTTTGCCTGCCGCCCTGGCGAAGTCTTCTCCGGATGATGCATATATTATTCCCCGGCTCGAATTTATAAAAGCAGGCGCTTTCTGTTTGCCGATTGCGTTACGGACAGTTTGCTCGAGGTCGCCCTGTTGTGCGCCGATACCCGGCAGCAGCAAAGGAATATCCGGGGCAATTTTCCTGATTTGAGCCAATTCGCGGGGGTGGGTTGCGCCGACAACCATACCGAGGTTTTTCCGCTTGTTCCATTCCACTATTTTCCGCGCCGTCTCCATGAATAATAATCTTGCGTCGTCAAGAACAAGTTTTTGCAGGTCGTCTGAACCGGGGTTCGATGTCAGGCATAGGATAAAAACTCCCCGCTCCTCATTTAGCATAAACGGTTCGATGCTGTCGTAACCCATATAAGGATTTACGGTCATGGATTCCGCTTTGAGAATATCAAATGCCGCCCGGGCATACAGTGCCGATGAATTTCCGATGTCTGCCCGTTTCGCATCGAGAATGGTGATTGTGTCATCCGGAATAATTTGAATTGTTCTTTTCAAAGCCCTGTAACCCTGTTCGCCGCATGCTTCGTAGAATGCCGAATTCAATTTATATGCCGAAGCATATTCCGAGGTTGCTTCAATCAGGGACTTGTTGAATGCATAGATTCTCTCCTCATCCGAACCGCTTATAGACTCCGGAATCAGTTTTATATCTGTGTCGAGTCCGACACATACAAAGCTCCGTTTCGAATCGATTACATTCTTCACCCGTTCGGTAAAATTCATGGTTCGCCTCAGGTATTTATCTTGTAGTCGTCTTTCATCTGCACAGCAATCGCCGTAATATCGTCATGCCTGCCCGATTTTCCTATAAACCTCAGCACGTTGTCTTTGATCTCCTCCAGGATAATATCGGGACTGTTTCCCGCAAACCTGCTTAGTATATTTTTGAGCCTTTCTTCTCCGAATTCTTCACCATCAGCCCGCCCCGCTTCCGATATCCCATCGGTAAAAAACAGAAACAGATCGCCGGGTTCTAAGATACAAGTTGCTTCCTCGAGTAAATCATCGAACTTATCTCCGCTGTCTAAACCGATAGCCATCCCGGCTGGAATTTTTTGAAGAGTTTTCTTATGGTTTTCGCACCATACAATAAGAGGCAGATGACCTGCCCTTGCATAGGTTAATATACCTGTCTTAAAATCAAATACTCCGTATATAACGCTTATAAAGACTTTTCTCGGTGCATTTTCGTAAAAAATGCGGTTTAATTTACACAAAATTTCCCGCGGTGAGGTAACTTCCTTAGCAAGCGTTTTGATGATTCCTTTAACCATCGTCATGTAAAAAGCCGCATGAACACCTTTGCCCGATACGTCTCCAATAATCAATCCCAGCCTTTCGTCATCGTAGGGAAAGAAATCATAGTAATCTCCCCCGATTTCCTGCGCAGGTTGACAGATTGCTTCGATTTGGACATAAGGGTAATCCGGCGTATCGGAAGGAAGAAATTTCATCTGCACTTCGCGGGCTATTTCAAGCTACTTCATTATCCTGTCTTTTTCTTCAAACCGGAAGACATACTCCGGAATATATAAATCCACTTCCTTGATAGGAGTCCCTTTTTTTTCAGCATACAATCCAAAAAAATACACAGCTAAAATAACAACGTAAATAACGATCGCGTATCCGAACGAAAAAGGACTGAGTAATAACATCTGCTGCATGCTTATCAGGAATAATCCTGCTGTAGTTGCCACAAAAATGGTAACTAAATCTTCCCGCACATAAAAAGCCGACCATAATAAACTAACAGGAAGAAAAGCCAATACGGCGACACCGGACGGTTTTATAAGGAGATTTGAATATCCTGCAAAGATCAGAAGACCCGCAACAACTACTATCAGTTTTCGGTCAGCGGTTATCTTTTTTCTGAGAATTGATCCCCAGACAAGCAAATGCAAAACAAAAAATGAACCGACGGACGATAAGTTCGTGGACACAAAATCGAGAAAAACACCCCCTAAGGACCCGTGGGCGCCGCTATCCCCAGGCAATTCGACCCACACTCCCGGCAGGTAAACGAGAAGCTGTTCAGCCAACAAATACAGCAACAGCCCTGCGCCGGCTAACGAAAGACCCTTTATTACATACTCGCCAATTTCCTTTACATGCGGTTTTCCCACGAAAATGGTATCAAGACCCCGCAGCTTATCACGCCGGATATCGCGGGTAATTGATTCGCCTACGGCAAAAGCGATCGTTATCAATCCCCACATCAACAATCCTCCAAAGAATGACGCCAGAGCAATTACTAACCAATTTCTTTCTCCCGAAATTGTTATTAACCCGATGTTCACAGCGAATAAGATACCGGTTATTCCGCCTATCCACATGCCTTTTCTGTACTCGATCTCATCCCGTTTGAATTTCTTGACGAGGAATACAATCACCAAAATAACACCCGCAAAATACATTATAGAACGCATTACCCGGAAAAAAATATCGCTCACGAAAACAAATCCGGATTCATCGCTTGTGCCCAAATCGATGTTTCTTCTGAAATCCGTTACTCTATTTGCGGAGACATTTACCGAGAACGACTCAGTATATAAGGCAGAAGTAAAAGAAATTTGAGAAAATTCAAAAGAAAACGCTGAGAATCCGGACCTCTGGTCTTCACTGCTTTCTAACATCTGAAGGTCGGATGTATCCACGGATGCGTATTCGGCAACAAATGATTTCGCTATCCTCTCCGCTCCAAGAATAGTCGTTTCCACTCCAGGCTGTGCCTGCAGGGTGAGCGTATCGCTCAATACAATTAAGTCTCCTCTTGGATTGAAATCGAGCAGAATCGCTTCAGCGGCTCCTTCGTCTTCACCCATTTTTAAATAACGGAGTGTCCAAAAATAATACGGCAGTCTTCTTGCTTCGCCGAACGGCAAACCTTCTTTTTGGACGAATTCAAGCATCTCTTCATCGATTCTCAAATCAAAGGTCAATGTATAATCTTCGGAATCATAACCTAAATCAGACAGCACTTTCCGGCTAAAAGGTACAACTTCCACATAAGGATCGCTGTCGTACATTTCTGAAATTATTTCGCTCGGCTTGTGAATAGTGACGTTCAGGATAATGACCGCCGTGAATATCGACAAAAGAATCAAGTGTTTCGGATATGATTTTTTAGGACGCTTTAACATTGCTGTAATTCTTTGTTGCATAAAGGTTTAGTACATGTTATTCTTGTTAATAATACCGTTTCGACGCCCCCCTGAATCCCCCCTCTCACATAGTGATTGCCTGCCCCTTCTTTTT
>JADFON010000156.1 GCA_022562855.1 Candidatus Zhuqueibacterota bacterium
GAGGGTTTTTCGTGTCGATACGACTGAAGCGTCTCCTTGAGAGGACGTTTGCGAAAATCCAGGTAAATCTTCCGGTTTTATGATCGATTGTGCGCCAAGCGCAAATGCGCGTTCAATGCAGTTTTCAAGCTCTCTTACATTGCCTGGCCAGGAATATTCCATCATCATGTCCATTGCCTTTTGGTCGACCCTTTCTATCCGGTTTTGGCTGCGGCTAAATTTCTTGATAAAGTGGCGCACTAATACGGGAATATCGTCTTTTCTCTCTCTTAAAGGAGGTAAGTCGATAAAAACCACATTCAGCCTGTAAAATAAATCAATTCTGAATTCACCTTTGTCGACAGCTTTCAGCAGGTTTTTGTTTGTTGCGGCAATAATTCGGGCGTAAATTTTTTCGGTTTCATTACTTCCAACGGGTCTTATCTCCCTTTCCTGCAGCGATCTTAATAGTTTTGTCTGCATCTGCAGAGGCAGTTCCCCTATTTCGTCGAAAAACAAAGTACCGTCACCCGCCGCTTTCATCAAGCCGGTCTTTTTCTGGTGCGCTCCCGTAAAGGCGCCTTTTGTATGTCCAAAAAGTTCACTTTCTATCAGATTCGGACTGATAGAACCGCAATCGACGGGAATGAACATCTTTTTTGCCCGGCTGCCATTATAATGAATCGCCTTTGCAACCAGCTCTTTACCCGTTCCGCTTTCTCCCTGGATCAATACCGTGCTATTCTGGTTTGCGACTTTTCCGATTATTGAAAACACTTGCTGCATTGGTACTGAGGCGCCTATGATGTTTTTGAATCTGTGTTTATCTGATAACTGCTGCTTCAGCAATACATTTTCTTTTTTTAAATCATGAATTTCGGCAGTTTTTTCAACTTTAATAAATAATTGTTCACCATCAATCGGTTTGAGAATATAATCCGAAGCGCCAAGCTTCATTGCCCGGACTATCAACGAGACGTCCGAATGGGCGGTTAACATCAGTACGTCCGTTTTGATTTCTTTTTCTTTAATCTTTTTCAGCACCTCCAGACCATTAATATCCCCAAGCTGATAATCCAGCAATACTATGTCGCAATGGTGACTGTCGAGTATATCCAGCGCCTGTGCGCCGGAATCTGCGGTAAGAACATTAAAGCGGGTTTTGGAAAAGTAATTCTCCAACAGTAAAAGAATATCATCGTCGTCATCGACGCATAGAATTGTGCTGTTTTTCTTCATTTCTTTTTTGCCAAGAGAATTTTTTTCAGAGGTACAATAAAAGCCGGGTACAAAGAAGGTTTAAGTAATCTTACTTCTCCCCGCCAACAAATAACGGGAATTATTTGAGACTCATGTATGTTTTTTGGTGTTAGACCGTCAATATATAAAAATATATCAAAATATCAAAATATTCTTCCTTTAAATATCAATATTAAATTGAACCCGTATGGTAAAAAATGTGTATACATCTGATAACAAACTCCCGATATTACAATTACATACTCATTGACTCATAACCCGCTTTCCGAACGTGCCATCATCGATACCTGTAAAGTATAATTATTACCCAAATATTTTTTGGATTCTATGAATAATATAGAGTTGTAATTTGTATAGTATACTTTGAATACCTACATGAAAATAAAACGGATGTTCATAGATAAATCTAATGTAGATATATCAAAAACCCATAAAAACGGAGTCAAAAAGAATATGCACAAAGCGCTGATAAAATATTCATTCTTCATTTTTATTGCCGGGATGCTATTGAGCGTCGATGTAAAGGCGCAACCTGATAGAAAATTCAATACAGCTAATCTTCAAATCGCGTTGCAGAAGTTTAATGTTCTCGGCAGCGTTCTCTATGTTGCGGCGCATCCGGATGACGAAAACACCGCCGTTTTGGCTTACTTATCCAGGGGCAAAAAATACAGGACCGCCTATCTCTCCGTTACGCGCGGTGACGGCGGACAGAACCTGATCGGACCGGAAAAAGGGGCTCAGATCGGGATAATCCGCACCCAGGAGCTTCTTGAGGCACGAAAAATCGATGGAGCATCGCAGTTCTTCACGCGCGCTATAGATTTCGGTTATTCAAAATCCCGGTTAGAAACACTTGAATTCTGGGGCAAGGATAAAATTTTGTCGGACATAGTCTGGATTATAAGAAAGCTTCAACCAGATGTAATTTTAACCCGTTTTTCTACAACCGGATCAAGCGGTCATGGTAATCACACAGCTTCCGGCTCATTAATACAAGAGGCGTTCGACGCAGCGGGAAACCCTAACATGTTTCCGGGACAGTTGGCGTACGTTGAGCCATGGCAGGCAAAGAGATTATTCTGGAACAGCGGAGGCTTTGGCAGGAGGGGTGGAGGCAGAGGCGGTGCAAACAGCGGTTCAGTCAGGGTCAATATCGGCGAATACAACACACTGCTTGGTAAATCATATACTGAAATTTCCTCGGAAAGCCGGTCAATGCACAAGAGCCAGGGGTTCGGATCATCGGGCAGACGCGGCGAAAATTTCGATTCGTTTTCACTTGTCGACGGTGACCCGGTCAACAATAATTTATTCGACAGTATCAATACGTCATGGTCACGGGTTCCCGGCGGACAAAGAACCGGAGAAATAATGAACGGCGTAATTGCCTCATTCGATCCGTTAAACCCTTCCGGATCAATTCCACAACTGCTTGAAGCATACAGCGAACTGAACAAACTCGATGAGAGTTATTGGGTGACCATAAAAAGACAGGAACTATTACAAATTATTCAAGCAAGTGCGGGACTCTGGATTGAAGCGATCGCAAACAACTTTTCGACCACACCGGGTGGCAGCTTCCAGGTGCGTACCACAATTGTAAACAGGTCGAATTTTCCTTTTACCGTTGAAAAAATCAGTTTTCCGGAAATTTCATTTGAGTCGGTTGAAAATATTCCCATTAGCAATAATAACCCGGTATCGATGAACAAAACGGTTCGAATTCCCGGCGATATTCCAATCTCTCAACCGTACTGGCTCAGGGAAACCCCGACGATCGGCGCTTTTACGGTCTCTGACCAAAGAATGATCGGACTGCCGGAAAATCCCCCTGCAATCACTGCGAATATAACCTTACGGGGGGGAGGGGACAATATATTGGAATATTCCATTCCGGTTAAATACCGGTGGACCGACCGGGTAAGGGGGGAACTATACCGGAATATTGAAATCCGACCCGAAGTCACGCTTAATTTAGAGAACAACGTTGAGATATTTTCAAATGGCGGCGCAAAGGAAATAAAGGTAACTATCAAAAATAACACTTCGAATATTTCCGGAAATGTCAGACTTAACGGACCATCCAATTGGAGAATAAGCCCGGCGTCGATTCCTTTTTCAATTGCAGGCAGGTATGGCGAATCCCAGGTGACCTTTAACGTAACCCCTCCAAATTCTTCCGGGGATGCAACCATAACGGCGGAGGCTGTCGTCGATGGAAGATCTTATGACAGGGCTATGGTAGAAATCGAATATTCACACATCGGCAATCAAATTTTGTTTCCGGCAAGCAGTTTTAAAGCTGTGAAAATAAACCTTGAAAAAAGGGGAAGTAAAATCGGATATATAATGGGATCCGGGGACGAAATACCTGAAGCGTTACGTAACATCGGGTATGTAGTCAGCTTGTTAGATGACGAAGCGCTTGAGAGTGAGGATTTTTCCCAATTTGACGCAATCGTTACAGGGGTAAGAGCTTACAACACACGTGAGAGACTGGTGCAGGTAAAATCCAGACTTATGGATTACGTAAACAGCGGCGGTACACTCGTTGTTCAGTATAATGTCACCAGAGGACTGTTAACACGGGATATTGGACCGTATCCCTTTACTATTGGGAGTGAAAGGGTTAGCGTAGAAGACGCTCCGGTTACTTTTATGAATGCAGCTCACCAATTGCTGAATTTTCCGAATAAAATCACACAGGAAGATTTTGGCGGTTGGATACAGGAACGCGGTCTTTACTTTCCTTCACAGTGGGATGAACGGTATGAAACTGTTATTTCAAGTCACGACCCGGGCGAATCGGACAAGAAAGGGAGTATCCTGTTCACAAAGTTTGGAGACGGCGTCTTTATTTATACCGGAATTTCATGGTTCAGAGAACTGCCCGCAGGTGTACCGGGCGCTTTTAGAATATTTGTCAACATGATCTCGGCGGGGAAATATAATGGCAATTGATAGTGACAACAAGGATGATACCATGGAAGAACCGCCACCGTTTTTTTCGTCATGGAATAAACTCTATTCGTTGGTATTTCTGAATTTAGTTGTCCTTATCGTCCTGTTTTATGTATTTACGAAATTTTTTGATTAATCGATTTTTGGGATTTTTATATTTCTTTCATCTACGTGTTTACTATCATAAAATTATCAAGGCAGAGATTGCCACGTCCTCCGCTTTACGGATTCCTCGCAATGACAGAAAGGTGTTGATAGTACTTCTAAATAATGAACTGTCATTTTCCCTTAAGAGATAACCACATGACGAGCGAAACCGAGACCCCCCCCTAATAAGGTGTTATTTAGAATTTAGCTTATGAGCGCAATTGACTGGATTGTATTAAGTTCATTTATATTGTTTGTCGTTCTCTACGGGATATGGAAGACTCGCGGCAAAAAGGATATTAAAGCCTACCTTCTCGCGAATAGAGCAACCCCCTGGTATGCCGTAACGCTTTCGATGATGGCAACGCAGGCAAGCGCGATCACATTCCTGTCCACACCCGGTCAAGCGTATGATGACGGAATGAGGTTTGTACAATTCTATCTTGGTGTTCCGTTAGCAATGATCATTCTCTCCGCCACTGCGGTTCCAATTTTCCATAAATTAAAAGTCTACACTGCGTACGAATACTTAGAACAGAGGTTTGACCTCAAAAACCGTATTTTGGGGAGTGTCCTGTTTCTTGCACAAAGGGGATTAGCTGCGGGTTTCACGATCTTTGCGCCCGCTCTTATCATTTCTGTTCTCCTCGGATGGAATATCAACCTTACGATATTCATTATTGGCGGGCTTGTGATAACATATACCACAGTCGGAGGCACCGATGCGGTCAACAAGACCCATCTGCTGCAGATGATAATCATTACATTTGGAATGGCGTCGGTAGTCCTGATAATCTTTCGATTGCTGCCGCCGGATATATCCTTTCTCGATGCCACGACCATCGCCGGAAAAATGGGAAAACTGAATGCGATAACGTTTGATTTTGATTGGCGTGACCGGTATAATATCTGGTCGGGTTTGATAGGGGGTACGTTTCTCGCCCTTTCCTATTTTGGCACCGACCAGTCGCAGGTACAACGGTATCTTGCGGGCAAATCGATAGCCCAAAGCAGGATTGCATTGCTGGTAAACGGTATCGTAAAAGTCCCGATGCAGTTTATCATATTATTTATCGGAGTAATGGTGTTTGTTTTTTACCAGTTTGTAACCCCTCCACTGTTTTTCAACTCGGTAGAAACGGATAATGTCAAGTCCAGCGTTTATTCCGCCGAATACCGGAACCTGGAAAACGAATACGAACT
>JADFON010000157.1 GCA_022562855.1 Candidatus Zhuqueibacterota bacterium
CACGGCGGGAAGCCGCTTTTTCAATACCGACCCTGTCCAATTTGTACCGTGTCCGATTTGACTGTCGAAATTTTCCGGTATTATACCGGTTATGGCTCGTAAACGGTCCGCTATCTCCGGATCCGAAGTCTGCAACATCACTTTTTTGGCGGATGTATGCTTGATTTTTATATCCGCAGCGCTCTTTTTAACGGTAAATGACGCATAGCGCAGTACCGCAGATTTCATACCCTTTACAAGTCTTTCGAATATTATTTCTATTTCAGCGGTCCGGCCAACGGTTAACCGGTTCAAACAGAATGAATACAACCGCTGCCGCCCGTTTGCCCGTACGTATACGTGTCCGTTGTTTTTTATCAGTGACCGCAGGTTTTTTCCGATTATCTTTGTGTTATTCTCCCGGCATCCTTTCAGGATGTTAAAATACTGCTCCGGGATATATGAAGTGTTGTCGGGTAACATAGAAATCGAATTGTTTATATCAGTATCGGCAGAACGGGAAATTGACTTAAGATTACTACCGGTTAAAGTGGCTGGAGATTCGTGGCAGATTCGTGCTTGTATTTACCACATTAGCAAATTTATAGGATTTTGTCAAGGGAAAAAACCGAGAATCGAAATTTTGTATATATCTGAAAGGTTGTGCTTCTCTTCAATACATGTTAAAATATCACGTAGTGATTACAATAATTTGTTTGAAAGTTATCTTCCTACGCAGCTCCCGTATCGAAGAACATATCGTCTTCGAGGTCTTTTTCGAAGATGTGAGCGTCGGATTTACGCATGTTTTTCTTCCGGATCATCTGCACCGATTCGGCAATGATATTTGTCTCACCGGGAACACGGGATTGGACCTTCCCCTTGATGCGGAACGGACCGTATCCCTTAAAAATTGTGCCGTATTTGTCGTAAATATCCGGGAACAGCACAACCTCCATCAGCCCGAATTTATCTTCGAGTGTGGCGAATTTGATGTACCTGCCGTCTTTTGTCGGTGCGCGTCTTGAGGTGACCATCCAACCGGCGACGACAACCGGCATTCCCCCGCATTCTTTCAGTTTTGTCGAAATCGTTATCGACGGGTCGAATTCGATTTCCGGAAACAGGCTTAACGGATGAGCAGACACCGCAAACTGCAATGTCTCCAATTCGGCTATAACCCGCTGTGCAAGCGTAAACGGGGGCATCGAGAGGTCCTGCGTCAGACGGCGGGCGACATGCGATTTCCTGTTGTTGCGGAAATATACCCTGATAAGGGTGAGAGTTTCCGGTTCGTTTGCGCAAAGCGATCTGAGAGAGCCCGATTTTGCCAGGTTGACCGCCTCTTTCTCGTTTACTCCCGACCGGTTGAGAAAGTCAAACACATCCCGGAACGGTTCGTCTTTCCGCTCGGCAACTATGTTTTCGATACTCCGGCGTGTAAGACCGTAAACCGGAAACAAACCGGAAACAATTACCTTACCGGCGTTCGTAAAATAACGCTCAGCTTTGTTTACATCCGGCGGCTCGATACGGATACCCATGCGTCGCGCTTCCTCCACATAAGCGCACAATGAGTAAAACCCGCCGCCGTTGTTCATCACCGCGGTCATAAACCGGACAGGATAGTGTTTCTTGAGATAAGCCGACTGGTAGGCAAGAATTCCGTAGGTCGCACTGTGCGCTTTGTTAAAGCCGTATCCAACGAAATTCACGAGAAACTGCCAGATCTCCTTCGCAGAACTTTCTTTTATACCGTTTTTTTCCGCTCCGGTTATGAATTTTTTCCGGACCGGTTCCACCGTTTCCAGTTTCCGGGCTTTTGTCATCGCACGCCGGAGTAAATCCGCCTCTCCGTATGAAAAACCCGCTACAACGCGCGCTATCCTGAGCACTTGCTCCTGGTAAACGACCACACCGTATGTTTCTTTTAGTATCGGTTCAAGAACCGGGTGCAGGTAAACGGTCTTTTCCACGCCTGCCCTGCGGCGTATAAACGCGTCTTTCATGCCTCCTTCGGCAGGTCCCGGACGAATTATGGCAACTGCATCGATGATATCCTTCAAGGTGTATACCTGCATTTTCCTGAGCAGACCGCGCATCGCGGGACTCTCAAGCTGAAAACAGCCGACCGTTTCTCCTTCCATTATCATCCGCATCGTGCCCGGATCGTCTTCGGGAATCGAGTTCAAGAACTCCTGTTTTGCAGTTTTGGTAGTTTTCTCTGTGTCTTTCACACACGGGGAATGACGGGCGTCTTTCACCGCTTCAGCCGTATCTGAAATAACGCTCAGACCGCGTACACCCAGAATATCCATCTTGACCAGTCCCAGTTTCTCTATCGACTTCATGTCGTGCTGCGAGATAATAAGCCCTTTATTCGACTTCTCGAGAGCCGTGTAGTGGGTGATTTCGTCCGGCGCTATCACTACTCCACCCGAATGTACCGAAAGATGGCGGGGAAATCCCGATATTTTCCGGCTGACGCTGAGTATCTTCTTGTGCATTGTTCCCCCGAGCGCCCGGGAGTAATCCCGGCATTCGGGTATGTTTTTAATGGCATTTTCAAAGTAACTCACCGGACGGTGCGGCAGGCTTTTTGTCAGTTTTCTGACTTCGTCTTCGGGCATCCCCATTGCCTTTCCCACATCGCCGACCGCAGAACGAAGCTGAAACGTGTTAAATGTACAGATCATCGCCATCTTGTCATTGCCGTATTTAGTATACAGGTAATCGAGGACAATGTCGCGCCGTTTCCAGCAAATGTCGATGTCGATGTCGGGCGGTTCACCCCGTTCCGGATTCAAGAACCGCTCAAAGTAAAGATCGAACCGGATTGGGTCGGCGTGTGTGATCCCGAGTACGTATGAGACAAGACTGTCCGCCGCAGAACCCCTGCCGACACACGGTATCTCTTTTAATATGCAGAAGTCAACGATGTCCTTTGCAATGAGAAAATACCCGGAAAAACCTTTGCCGTGGATAATACCAAGCTCATAATTCAGACGCTTGACGGCTTCCTTTCCCGGTGGGTGATACCTCCTTTGCAGACCCTTGAATGCCGCTTTCCTGAGCGCAGTATAGCTGCTCTCGCCTTTCGGCAGGTCTAACTTTGGAAACACGGGGGTTCCAAGCGTATATGAAAAACGGCACTTACCGGCAATCTCATGCGTATTTTTTACCGCCTCCGGGTACCGCTTGAAGAGTTTTATCATCTCTTTTGCGGGAGCTAAGTACTGCCTGTCGGATATTTCTCCATTCACGCGGCTGACCGTGGTACGCGTGCCTATTGCGCGGAGATACGTCCGGATATGGACATCGGACGATTCGATCATAAAAACGTCATTTGCCGCGACCAGGGGAACCCTTGTAACTTGTGAAAGATCGGCAAGCCTGTAATTCAGGAGTGCATCATCATCCCCATGATACGTCATCTCGATATAAAAATCGCTTCCGAACGTCTCGCGGTAGAGCCTGCAAAGCCGGACGGCGTCGCTTGTTTTTCTCCTGTTTGCAAGCATGGAGATACTCCCCCGTTTGCCTCCCGAGAGGAGTATCAATCCCTTTTTGCAGTTAAACAGGTCGGCGTTTGTACAAATGAACCGCCCGTGACCTTCGCGGAGGTGGACCGTGGAAAGAAGTCTGCACAGGTTCCGGTAACCTTCGCTGTTCTTGACCAGCAGAACCACCACACCGCCGTCCTTCATCGAAATTTCAGCCCCTATCAGCGGTTTGACGCCCTTCTGCTTTGCCTTTTCATAAAATTCCACTGTTCCGCTGATCGTGTTGCAGTCGGTAAGAGCAAGCGCGGGCATCCCGTACCACGCTGCCCGTTCAACGAGATCGTCGATCGTTGCAGTCCCGTTCAACAGTGAGAAATTACTGTGACAGTGAAGGTGTATGAAGGATGTAGCCATGTTTTTCCATCCGGTAATAATTTTTTAATACCAGGGTGCTGCCGGGTGCAATGGTTGAAAACCCAAACCGGCGGCGCACATCATCGATGGTGCGGCAAAGCTGCTCGCTGTTCTCAAATCTGTCCAGCACCGAAAGCTGCCCCGAGTACTCGGAGTCAATATTCATGACTTTCACACCGACAAGCTTTACCCGTATACGCCTGTGCGGAAAGCCGTCGTATATCTGCTGAACGCGCCGTGCAATAACAGCGCCCTCGCACGTTGGCTGCCGGAGCGACGAGGACCGACGGGCAGACCTGCTGTCGGAATAGCAGACTTTTACATGCACCTGACGGGCTGACCAGAATTCTTTCCTCAGTTTATCTGCGATCCGTTCGGAGAGATAGCGCAGTGTTCCGGTAACCAGCTTCTCATCGTTTGTGTCTTCCTCAAACGAAGTTTCACGGCTGATCTGATGCGCAATCCGGCGCGCATGTACCGGTCTCATGTCGTGTCCGTGCGCGTACTGCCAGATTGTCTCCCCGGCAGCGCTGCCGAGAAGCTGCATAACCGTATATCTCGGCAGGGTTGTGATCTGCCCGATAGTCGTGATGCCGAGATCAAAAAACACCTGCTCGGTTTTTCTGCCGATTCCCCGCAGCATACGCAGGGGCAGACCTGACAGGAATGTCCGCTCCATACCGTGCGGCACACTGGTGATGCCGGAAGGTTTGTTCAGACCGGAAGCTATCCTTGCCACGAGTTTTGACGATGCGACTCCTATGGAGACGGGAATATTGACCCGCTCACGGATGCTGCGCGCGATATTGATACATGTCTCGACCGGGAAACGCCGGCGCTCCATTACATTCGTCAGGTCGACATATGCGTCGTCGAGTGAAGCTATTTCGACATCCGGCGAGAAACTGTGCAAAATATCCTCGATAGCAAGACCGACAGCCCGGTAATGGCGGAAATCGCCCTTGACAAAAAAAGCATCGGGACAAAGCTCTTTTGCTTTGCTCAGCCCCATTCCT
Organism: Candidatus Zhuqueibacterota bacterium; assembly: GCA_022562855.1. Taxonomy (GTDB): domain Bacteria; phylum SM23-31; class SM23-31; order SM23-31; family SM23-31; genus JADFON01. Next base: position 4,913 of record JADFON010000157.1, read on the forward strand.
ACCGTGACGCCTTTCCGTCTTGCCTCGTAGGATGCGCTGTGTACACACCCCCGTTGATGGGGCAGACCGCCCACAACGACCGGCTTTCCGACAAGCAGCGGATTGAAGCTTTGCGCCACCGAAGCAAAAAAGGCGTCTCCATCAAGATGGATTATTGTTCGCATGTTTATCCAGGGTGATTGTTGTCAATATAATATACATGTGTTCACTATTTAAGTCAAGAACAATGTTGCAATCGAAAACCGCCGGGAAAATGACATTACTATCAAAATTGACAATATGTTTTTAAGCAACTTGCTTCTTTTGAGAATATTCACTCTAATAACACGACAGGTTGATATAACCCGTTGTGCTAGTGCTGTGTGACATAAATCATTGATAATGATAATTTGTTCGCTGTTGGTGATAACACCAACAAACAACAGAATGCCAATTATTATTTTTTATCATCATTAGTGTCCGGTATAAATTCGCGATCATTGCTGTAATTCTTTGTTGCATAAAGGTTTAGTACATGTTATTCTTGTTTATAATACAGTTTCGACACCCCCCTAAATCCCCCCTAACGGGACAATGACAGCATTACGAATGAC
>JADFON010000158.1 GCA_022562855.1 Candidatus Zhuqueibacterota bacterium
GGACAGCCGACATCGCCCGGACAAAAGAGACAGAGTTTTACGGAACCCCCTGGCAGAAAGAGGGCAGGGAACGGCTGATAAAACAGTCTCCCCTCACCTATGCAGGCAATGTGGTTACCCCTACATTGTTCGTTCATGGCGAAGTCGACCACCGGGTCCCGTTTGAGGAAGCGGAACAGTTCTATTTTGCCCTTAAGAAAAACGGCGTGCCGGCAAAAGTGATACAATACGGCGGTCAATCGCACGGAGGATGGGGGCATTGGAACAACGTTCACCGGATAATCAACGAACTCGCTTGGTGGGATAAGTATCTCCGCGTAGCGGTGACAAATAACGGTTCGTAGATTTATTTCTATTAACAGACCCCAAAAAACGGGGGCAGGCCCAAATAGCAGGGGCAGGCACCCAAAAACGGAGGCAGGCATGAATGTCTGGTCTACTGAAATGATAAATTTTTGTAAAAATACAAAATGAAGAGGACTCCTAACACAAGTTATGGTTTTCAGTCTTTGGCTGATAACCTGCTCCTAAACGTTTGGTTCAAGTTAAAAACTTGAACCAACATTAGAGAAAACAAAACAGCACATGGAGAAATTTACATGAGGCGAATAATTTTAACGTTTGCATTGATAATCGGAATTTTGCACACTTCTCTGCAAGCCGACGACTATCTGAAAAATCTCAATATCGACATACTCAATTATGTTTTCCGGCTGGTGTTGAGCGATGATACGGATGTGATAAAAGGTGAAACGACGGTCGACATCAGGTTTCTGACAGACGGCGTCGAAGAATTCTCTCTCGACCTTATCGGGACTTCAGCAGGAAGTACCACCGGGATGACGGTTACCGGGGTAACCGAAGGGTCAAACTCACTGAGATTTGTACATGAAAACAACAAAGTAAAAATATATCTTTCAAGCCCGCCGAAGGCAAACCAACGGAAGCAAATTACTGTTTCCTATAATGGGATTCCGGCGGACGGTCTGATAATTTCTACGAACAAGTATGACGACCGGACGTTCTTTGGCGATAACTGGCCCAACCGGGCGCGAAATTGGCTCCCGACGATCGACCATCCCTATGAAAAAGCGACGAATGAATTTATAATAACCGCTCCCGAACACTACCAGGTAATCGCAAACGGACTGAAAATCGAGGAGACAAATTATGCGGGAAGCCGAACGACCCACTGGAAACAATCCGTTCCAATTTCCTCGTATCTGATGGTGATCGGCGTGGCGCGGTTTGCCGTTCAATATGTCGATTATTACGAAGGTAAATCGGTCCAAACCTGGGTCTATCCCCAGGACCGGGACAACGGATTTTATGACTTTGCAAGGGCAAAGCGGGTGCTCGAATTTTTTGGAAGCCGCGTCGGACCGTATCCCTATGAGAAGCTGGCAAACGTGCAGTCAAAGACCCGGTACGGCGGGATGGAAAACGCAAGCGCAATCTTCTACAGCGAACGCTCCGTCTCGGGGCAACGCAGAAGTGAAGGAACGGTCACTCACGAAATTGCCCATCAATGGTTTGGAGATTCAGTTACGGCAGACGATTGGCATCATATCTGGCTCAGTGAGGGATTCGCCACCTATTTTACCCATCTATTTAATGAATTCACGTACGGGCGCGACCGGATGGTGGAGGGTCTGCTTGGTAATCAGCAGAGAATTTTGAATTATTACCGGCAGAATCCGACCTCCCCGGTAGTCGACGAAAGGATAACCGTTCTTACCGACCTGCTGAACGCAAATTCTTACCAGAAGGGTGGTTGGGTGCTCCACATGCTCCGGGGCGTGATCGGCGATGAGGATTTCTGGGGCGGGATTCGCCAGTATTACAAGGAGTACCGTGACGACAATGCTTTGACCGAAGACCTGCAGAGAGTTATGGAGGAGGTATCCGGGCGGGAATTATCGTGGTTTTTTCAGCAGTGGATCTATCAGCCGGGTCAACCGAAATACGAAGGAACATGGAGTTATGATTCCGTCTCTAAGGAGCTCAACATTGAAGTGAACCAGGTACAGACCGACGGCACGCTTTTTCGCATGCCGGTTGAATTCGGAATTAATTTCGATGGAAATACAAGACCAAGAATCGAGAAATTTCAGATAGATAAAATACAAAATAGTTTTACGATAAGCCTTGAAATCGAGCCGGCATCGGTAATTTTAGATCCAAATACCTGGATATTAAAAGAAGCTGAGTTTACAAAAAAATAAATCAATAATTGAATAAATTTAGCTTATGAGGGGTAATTTCAAGGAACAAGTTGGATAAAAATCTCGTTGAAGAATAAAAAAAGGAGCACAAAGGTGTCTATTATAAACATCAAATTACTAAAAAATAGATTGTCATTGTTAGGTATTCTCGGTATCGTTATCGTTAGTTATGTTTTGTGTAATAAAGCGGTGACCGAACAACCGGGTTTAGCCGTGATTTCATCGACAATGTTCAACGGTGACCCGGTGGAGGGGAAAGTCGTGAAGACAGATGCGGAATGGAGAGAAATATTAACAGAAGAACAATTTTATATATTGCGTCAAAAAGGGACAGAACCGGCATATAGCGGTGAATTGAACGACGTGAAAGAAAAAGGCATTTTCATATGTGCCGGATGCGGAAACGAGCTTTTCAGTTCGGATACAAAGTTCGAATCCGGTACCGGGTGGCCCAGCTATTACGAACCTATCTCGCAGGCAAACGTTTCCCTCGCCGAAGATAACAGTTTATTCATGAAAAGAACAGAGATCCTCTGCAGCCGGTGCGGCGGACATTTGGGTCACTTATTCGATGACGGTCCACAGCCCACGGGATTGCGGTATTGTATAAATTCGGATGCAATGACCTTTGAAAAGGAGAAAAAGTAGTTTCTTCTTTGACTCCATCGGAGTTCAATTTGAACTCATCCCCCAGCCCCTTTCTTCCTGAAATCCCGCTTCGCACAATAGGGACAGGTAAATTCAGGAAATGCTTAGAAAAAGAAGGTGAGCATATTGATAAAAATCCGGAAATACCGTTGACTTAGTGTTTATGTAACGCTATATTAACGGTACACCGACCACGATACTTCCCTAAAAATCATCCGGACATTCCTTACTCTGCCGCACATTAGATATCGCACGGTATTCTATCAATTGTTCCCTTTTTTACATTTTCATAAAAATATATCAAACAAAATATTTTGGAGGAAGGTATGAAAAACCCAAGAAATTATCTTTTTCTTTTTGTCATTCTATTATTGGCGTTTGGTTCCGGTTCTGTTTATGGCTGGCAGGCAGGCAACGGTCTGCTTGTGAACGAAACGTACCTTGAGATGGAATCGGTCGGAAACCCGAACATATCTCCCGATGGAAATTTCATCTTGTTTACCAGGACAGGCGTTGACAAAATGAAAGACCGGAGTAAGAGCAATCTCCTGATGTATAACATGGAGTCCGGGAGAATCAGCGAACTGACAACCGGAAGTTTCCGGGTATCTTCACCGGTCTGGTCACCCGATGGCGGCAAAATAGTGTTTCTGTCCGACAGGTCGGGCACGGACCAGATTCACATGATGTGGCTCGACACGAGGGAAGTTATTCAACTTACCAATCTCGACCAATCACCCGGCGGATTGAGATGGTCTCCTGACGGGGGAAAAATAGCCTTCACTATGTTTACCGTTGATGACTCCCCTATCCTGCCGGTCAAAATTCCTAAGTTTCCCAAGGGCGCAGATATGGCGAAACCGGCAATCGTGATAGACCGGTTGTCATGGAGAAGGGACGGAAGCGGACCGACTCAAAAAGGCAATACGCACATCTATACCGTCGAGGTTCCCCTGGGTGGAACTCCTGTACAGATAACTTCCGGTGATTACTCTCACAGCGGTCCCCGCTGGTCGCCCGACGGCAAATACATTTATTTCAGCGGAATTCTAAAACCGGATGTTGAATATCAGCGGGGCGATTCGGAAATATATTCGATCGATCTCTCAACGCACGAGATCACCCCATTGACCGACCGGAAAGGACCAGACCGCAGTCCGGTTATATCACCCGACGGACGGTCTATCGCCTATCTTGGATACGATGAAAATGACAACTACAGCAATCTTTCAAGCCTCTACCTCATGAACAGTACAGGCGAAAACAAGCGTCTTCTGGCGGGAAATCTGCCGAATTCACCCTCCGGCGTTACGTGGGCTGCCGACGGTTCCGGGCTTTATTATACAATGGGTGAAAAAGGCTCGTCAAATGTGTATTTCGTTTCGACAGGGGGTTCGATCAGGAAGATAACCGACGGAGTTCACTATATCTCCGGAATTTCGGTCTCAAAAAGCGGTCGTGTCGCCGCAACAAATTCCACGTATTACAAACCGAATTTTCTTGTTACGTTCGATCTCGATAATCCCGACTATATCAAAACTCTTGTCGATGTTAACGAGGACGTTCTCGGCAATGCAAAACTCGGCGAAGTGGAGGAAATGTGGTTCAAGTCCCCCGATGGTCTCGACCTGCAGGGATGGCTGATGAAGCCGGCGGAGTACGAACCGGGAACCAAATACCCCATGCTTCTCTGGATACACGGCGGTCCGGTTTCGATGTATACTGTCCGGTTTAACTGGGCATGGCAAAATTTTGCGGCAGAAGGTTATGCTGTTTTATGGATGAACCCGAGAGGCAGCACCGGTTACGGACAGGAATTTGTCAACGGGATCAATTATCTTTATCCCGGCAACGATTTTGACGACCTCATGGCTTCGGTCGATGCGGCAATTGAACGTGGATTCATTGACGAAGACAACTTGTTTGTCACCGGCGGAAGCGGCGGCGGTGTGCTTACTGCCTGGATCGTCGGGCACACAAACAGGTTCAGGGCTGCCGTCTCGATGAGACCGGTGATCAACTGGCATTCGTTTGTCGGGACCACCGACGGAGCGTCGTGGTACCGGCGTTTCCGGTCGTATCCCTGGGAAGACCCGATGGAATATGCCGAACGTTCCCCGCTTCATTATGTTGCGAACGTTACCACGCCGACAATGATACTGACGGGAGAATCAGACTTGAGAACCCCGATAAGTCAGAGTGAGGAATATTATCGCGCCTTAAAAACGTTGAGAAAGGAAACGCTTCTTGTACGGATCCCCGATGAATATCACGGATTCAGACGGACCTCTCACAGACTCATGCAGCAGCAATATCTCAAGGCGTGGTTTGACAAATACCGCGTGAAACCAAAACCGGGCACTGAGAAATAAAAACTTCCCGCAACAGGCTAAGGAAATCAATAAACCCGGATGCATTTTTTTGTGTATTCGGGTTTATTACTTGCATGTCTTTTTTTTATTTTTTTAATTGAGACAAAATAAATAAAGGGGAGGCATCATGAATACGAATAGTTGTACCACAACCGTTTTTGTAGTGTGGATCGTAAACAGTATATTAGCTACCGTACTCAACGTGTTTATATTGAATTGGGATGCTATGGC
>JADFON010000159.1 GCA_022562855.1 Candidatus Zhuqueibacterota bacterium
ATAACTTCATTTTTGTAAACACTTTTAATTATAAGCCGGGTGAAGGATATTTGATTGAGGTATTCGATGCCGACCGGAGAGAGTACCGCAGTTCGTTTTATATCCCATTTGATAATTACACGATAAAAAACAGGATGTTATATCATCTGAAAACAAGCCGGAACGACTTTCCGGTAATTGAAGTGTTTTCAATCAATCCGAAGGTTTACCACTGATTTTGTGGTGTATGGCAGTTAATCTTATTGAATATTTATTTATGATAAATGATTTCAGGGAGGAGTAAGCAATGAAAAATACTATTTATCTGAGGCTTTCTTCTTTTTCCAGTTGTTGGCAATTGTTTTGAGGTCGAGGGTTGATGTTTTTGCCGCCTGGCGGTTTTCTTCTAAAATCTTGATATAAATTTCTTCACGGTGTACAATCACATCACGGGGGGCTTCGATACCGAGACGCACCTGTCCGCCGTCCATGTTGATTATGGTCACTTTTATGTTGTTCCCGATATTGATGCTCTCGCCGACTTTTCTGGTTAATACTAACATTATTCCTTCCTTGGAGTGTTAATCTCTTATAAAATCATGACTCGTTAAATAGCGTTCGTCCGCTAAGACGATCTGCTGTCCTAACCGTTTCTTCTGGTTGATAATTATTGGACCCTTCAGATTTGCCGACGCTCTTTTGAATTCCGGACGAATGGTCACGATCGCATACATCAGCAAATCTCTATCTTCAAATTCCCCGATATTATATGCTTCCGCTTTTGAAATTTTCGGTTCATAATCTTCAAGAACGAGGATCGGGCTGATAATCGGAAAGCTGATATCCGGGTCGTCAATACTAAGCAGCCATTGAAACGGTTCATATTCAGGAAGATTGATTATCGCAAATTGGATGAGATCTTCAAATCCGATCAATCCTTCCGGAAATGTGGTGATTTTATCCGGGTCAATGGTAAGATTGCCAAGCTGGGAATTGGTAACAGTGAATGTTTTACTCATAAAAAAAGATAAAAAAAAAATACCCTTAATTCAAGTGAAATTAATTTTAGATAGATAGAAGACTGAGCACCAGATGCGCTTTCTTGCTATTAACCTGACAGATGTTGATATTCCGAAGAATGTTTTATACTACTCCAAGGAAATCGAGCAAGCTTGGAGCGATCACCCTGGCGCCGGCGCTGAGTGCGGAATTAAGTGCGTTTTCCTCTGCTTTAAAATTGACAAAAGTAGTGGCAAAATCGGTGTCCTCGAGATTGGATAAAGCTGCCCTGACTTCAATATTTTGTGTAATAAACCTGTCGTCGTTGAATTGGACAAGCTGTTTACGCGTACCGATTTTCAGAAATGACTTTAGAATCTGTTCTATCGAAATTGATACATCCTCTATTTTCCCGTTTATTGCAGTAGTATCGTCTTCTATCATAAATTTTTTCAAATCAAAAATCATCTGGAATATGTCAACGCCACCACCGGCTGATTGGTCGAATACTTCTAATCCTGTCACGTTCACCGCAATAGTCGTCTGCTCGTTGATTTTCCGGTTAATTTTACCGTTGTTACCCCGGTATTCGACAATCTTGTCATCAAGTGAGAATCTCAATACGTTTTCATTCAGTGTAAACGGTTTATTCAGTGTTTCGGTACCCCCAAATATGTATTTTCCGTTGAATTTGGAATTCGCTATTTCCAGCAAATTATCGAGTGTAAACTGCAACTGCTCTGCAATGCTGCTCCGAACTGTTATCGTATCCGATGCGCCTTCCAAAGTCAATTCCTTTACCTGAATGAGAACATCATAAATCTGGTTAAGCGCTTCTTCCTGAACAGAAAGCTGCGTAATACTATCTTGTATATTATTCTGAAATTGGAAATTGCTTTCCAATATCGACCGGAGTTTCATCGCATTCGACATTGCCTCCGGGTCATCAGAGGGTCTGTTTATTCTTTTGCCGGTCGCCAATTGCTCTTGCAAATCATTCATTCTTTCCCGGCTTCTATTCAGGTTAGAGATAACGGTTCTATACCGGAATGTGTCAGTTATTCTCATGATTACTGTTCCTATTTCATATCTTACATATTAATCAAGGTTTCGAACATCTGATCGACTGTCGTAATGATCTTTGCACCTGCCTGGAAACCTCGCTGAAACTTTATCAAATTGATGAATTCCTCGTCAAGGCTTACACCCGAAACAGAGTCTCTGAAATTCTTAAATTGCTGTATTAACAGATCTTCATTAGTAACATTATCGTGAGCTTTTTTGGCTTCTATTCCGATTTCACTTACAATTTCATTAAATGAGTCTAATAAGGATTTCGTCCCTTTAGCCAGTATTAGAGCTTGTTTGAGGTCTGCAATTTGTATTGCAATATTATTGTCTCCCGGCGATCCGGTTGTTTTTACCTCACCATTCTCTTGTAGAATATCTATTCTTGAAGCCGCGGCGATATTTGCCACATCGGCTTTTATTGCAAAGGAGATATTTATATTACTCGAGCTGTCACCTTCAAAAAAATCGTTATCTTTCGGAATTTCAGAGGAATTTCCCTGCAGCCCCACTCCGGCGCGGTGAACGTTGTTTACGCGGTCAATGATATTTTTTGCTAAACTGTCAAACAAATCCCGAAAATGCGGAATAATTACATTTCTCGCTTCAAGCATGCCGGCTAATTTACCGTTTTTAACAGTGAATTTCTTCCGGTTATTCTTTACGATAATATCCGATTTTAGATTCCCTTTGTCGTTTCGAACCTGCACCTCAAGCTCAAGTGGAAAGTTGGATGAGACAAGGGTTTGTTCTGAAGCTGCAACGTCGACTATACCATTGCGTTTTTCAAGCGCAAATATATCCAGCAATTCCGACAAATCATCCAGCGCTCTATCACGTTCATCCCGCAGATCGTTTGCCGTGCCTTTTGCAGTACCTTCGAGAGAAACAATTTGCGAATTCAATTTTGCGACTTGTCCGCTCAATCTATTCAAATTCTCTACACCTCGGCGAAGCTCGAAATCTATATCGTCACTCAGTACCCTCAACTGTTTATCCAGACGGTGAAACGCCTCAGACAATAGATTGCCGGATTCTCTTAAATTAAACCGTGTAGTGGCATTTTCGGGGTCGTTAGCCAAATTATGAAAATTATCAAAAAAACGGGACATTAATGACCTGAGACCTGTATCGGAAGGCTCGTTGATTGTGGTTTCAAGCTGGTTGTATATCCGCTCCAGAATATCGTTTCTTCCTTTTGAGTGCATTTCATTTCTGAGCTGTCTGTCGACCAGATTGTCACGGATACGGCGAACGCCATCTATCTTCACACCCGTTCCAAATATACCTTCCGATGTGGTAATCGGGATATCGGAAACAATGGATACTTCCTGCCTGCTGTAAGACGGCGTGTTTACATTGGCGATATTGTTGGCGGTCACGTTCAAACCGGCAAGCTGTGCCCTGAGAGTCTTCCTCCCTATATCAAGCGCCGATCTTATACCAAATCCACTCATAGGACTGCCATGCTGTCTTTTTAAGCCTTCCAGTCAACCAGGCTGGCTGTTTGTGCCCCCGGTTTTCCCGTGTTAGTTAAGGGTGTATATAGACCTTTATCTTCCATCGCACCAAAAAACACCTGGATGTTTTTGTCAAAAAATTGCAGGGACCGGTTTATCAGGAATTTATTGCTTTTATTGAGATTTAATATTTCCTGAATAACCGATTTGAATTTTGTCTCAAGGCTGGTCAGTTCCTTTGCAAGTTCATTATTTACTCTTTGAGCAATCATAGCTATCTTGAGAAATTCGGGAGATTCGCCAAGATAAATACCGATTACATCCAGCTCCTGTAACCTCTTTTCTTCGAGCTTATTAATCGATGACATAATAGCCTGCTGTTCCAAAAGGTTTTTGTCCAGACCTTCAATGTCGATATTGACAAGAACGCTTTGTTCCTTTTTAACCAATTCATAAATATGTTTGTAGAGTTCGTATTCCTTTGTCAGGATAACCATCAAATTACGAACATGTTTTTCTTGTGATTCCATATTTCAAGTGTTTAAAGCCTGGTTGTTTTCACTTATTCTCAGTTTGTTTTAAATAATATCTTTAGTATATATATCGTCATTTTCGAAAATTAGCTTTAAATTCTTTCACCGCTTCTGAACTGCTTTTGTAATTTCACCACTTTTTGAACATAGTTCTTTGTTTCTGAATAAGGCGGTATTCCGTTATACAGCTTAACCGCCCCGGGTCCGGCATTATATGACGCCAGCGCAAGTTTCAAATCACCTTTATGTTCTTTTAACTGGTTTTTCAAGTATTGAGCGCCTGCAAAAATATTTTCTCTCGGATTAAACACGTCTTTTACTCCAAGTTCCGCAGCCGTGCCATCCATTAATTGCATCAGACCCTTTGCGCCGCTTTTTGAAACAGCATTTGGGTCCCCCCGGCTTTCCTGAACGATAACTGCTTTTAACAAATCGGGATCAATTTCATATTTTGCCGCTGCTTCATTAATCAAAGGCAGCAGTTGTTCGATACGGTCTCCTACCGTCATGCTTTTTGTATTTGAATCGGGAGAATTGACTTTTTCAATCTTAAATAGTTTCGGCTCTTCAGCCTCATTCGTTTCTTCGATCTTGTATTCATTACGGTTTTCCAAATAGTCGATTAGCATGTCGCTGAGACCGAATTTCTGGCTTGTGGCGATCCTGTTTGCCATCTTCTCGTCAAGCATAGAGGTAAAAATATCCATACCAAAACTTTCGCTCATTAAAGAGCTTTTTGGGACTGTTTTTCTCATTTCCTGGAGCATTCGTAAAATAAAAAGCGACTCAAAACCTTGAGCAGCTTCCTTTATACCTTCTTTTCCTTTGATACCTTTCAAATTTTCAAGAGCTGTATTTGGTGCGGCAACGAGTGTCATATTTTTTTCTTCTTTTACTACTTGCTCCGATGGAGATACTTGTTTTGACTCCGGAGCAACCACTTTCCCAACAATCGATACTGATTTTTCCGTATTCTCAACAATTTCTTCCGGAAATATTTGTACAAATACTTGCGGTAGCACAACGCTTCCATTTGGATATTTTAAAATTGCTTTGTCCTTTTCTTGGGCATTGAGTCCTGTTACTTTAGAAGAAAACTTAACGGATACATTCGGAAGAATGATGGTGTGTCCAGGAATAGTAAAATAAGAGCCGTTCACTTCAACTATCCACCACGATATATCCAACTCTCGATTTCCACTATTTGAAAGTGTAATAAATTCAGGGTTTGTCTCTGAAATTACAATATCTGCAGGAAGCGCCTTTACTATTATTCTGTCTGAAGTTGAATACTCGCCAGAGGAAACTTCAAGAATGACGACATACTCTCCGGGATATGTGTAGTGATGGAGTACCCGGTTTCCTTCTCGCCTTGAGCCGTCTCCAAAACTCCACAAAAATCGAGCTCC
>JADFON010000160.1 GCA_022562855.1 Candidatus Zhuqueibacterota bacterium
ATTTCTACGTTCAACGAAGGAATAGTCGGGAGCAAAGAGATTGTAGTGTGGGTTGCTCATAGGATTCATAACAGAAATATATCCTGTTTCGGAAATAAAGGCAAATGCCAAAGGTCCGAATTCTGCGGGACCATTGCCCGGTCTGCCGACAATTCTCACCGGTTCCCCGCTGCTGTTGAACACCTTTAGCCGGTTCTCATCGGAAACAATTATATCTCCGTTGTCCGCCACTACAAGATTTCTCGGCTGGGCAAGGAGAAAGTCGTCAAATTTTTCGTTGGTTCCAATTGACAATTCAAGAGTGAGGATGTTATCTAATGGTGTTTTAAATAGTGTAACCTTTTCAGCAATATCATTGGAACAGCCAAGAGCAAGAAAAGTGAGAAATATTATATAATTTCGATTAATCACCGATTCCACATATTTACAATATCTTGTTGAATTAATTTTCACTACATCAACATAATGTACATTTTTGCTCAAAAACATGCAAGCGGTATTTAGGAATTGTTTCACAAATATGGAACTGATAACCGGGAAGAAGACCTTGGTTTTCGAAGATGTTATGTGGGGTTTTCTTCGAGTATTTTATAACGTATATTGAGGGTTGCTTCTTCGTTAAGGATTTTTAAAGCGGGGGTCGGGACTGAAGTCTTGACGCTGTGAAAAATATCATTCCCATTTGCATTATCTGATGTCTTGACGCTGCGGGATAGTTTCTGTTTAGCCTGATCTTATTTCGCCGAGCCGACAACCTGCACATATACTTTTCTTGTCCGGGGTCCGTCGAACTCACAGAAAAAAAGAGACTGCCAGGTTCCGAATACAAGATCTCCCGATGATATTATCACTAACTCCGAAGAACCGAAAAACGAGGCTTTTATGTGGGCTGCCGAGTTACCTTCGGCATGCCGGTATCCGTCGGAAAGCGGGACGATTTTACTTGTTTCCATGATCATATCCCGTACGACGTCAGGATCGGCATTTTCGTTAATGGTGACCGCCGCGGTCGTGTGAGGCACATACACAATACAGAACCCTTCTTTTACGCCGGTATCTCTTACAATCCGCCGGACATCGGAGTCGATGTTGACGAATTGAATCCGCTCTCGCGTAGAAACTGAAAATTTATGCAGCATGATTGTAAAAGGATTCTATCTATACGAAGATTTTTGAATAGTGATAATTTAAACTTGTTACATTTTGACACAGATTAACACTGATTCTTTATGAAAGACACAGATCAAAACCAAAAAATATTGAAAATCGAATCTGTGTTAATCATATCGAATCTGTGTCCGTCTGTGTCAAATTTTTAATTGCCAAATAATAAAAATGAATTGATGTTGAAAACTAATCTACACACCCAACCCGGCTTCTTCCACCTTTTTGAGAAATGCAATCTCGAAATAATCCGGGTTTTTCACCGTACAGCCCGCCGCAAAGGGGTTTCCGCCGCCAACGCTCATTTCTTCGAGAATCTCTCCAAGATCTATTTCGAGTTCGCCCCGCCTGATGGAGTATTTAAACCGGTTATTTTTTACCGGCACTTTCATCATGATAATGGAATCGATATTCCGGTCTTTTATGACATTTGAAAACTCGCGAATAAAATTTTCGGACTGGTAGTGCGGCGTATAGATTATAGTGAGACCCCGAATCAGTTTTTCACTTTCGAAAAGATTGATTTCTTTTGCCAATATCTTTTTATACTCAGCCGAGCACTTCTGCAAAAACTCGATCGCCTTGTTTCCTTCGCCTTTCAGCAGGTCTGCGAGGGAAAACTCCGGATTCATCAACAATTGATAAATCACGGTTTCCACCCCTTTTGCACCGTTGAGGATACTCGGAGCACGGAACAATGCTGTCAATTCCCCGAAAACAGAGTCATGAATATTGTACTTGTTCAGCGTTATATTCTTGATACGTTCGGTTATGTCCGCAAACAAATCAGGGTTGGATTTAACGATCTCAACGATGATCTCGATAGCTTCTTCAAGAGTATAATCCATAACCACAGCAATCCCTGTAAGATCCCGCATAAGCGCGGTAGGTTTTTTGACCGCTTTGTAAACGATATGCGATACACTTATATTTTGCAGTCCCGTTTCATGTGGATTGATGAGGATAACTTCATCTACCCGGTCGAAATCGCTGTAATACGACCTGAGGGTATTGAAAATGACAATATTGTTTTTGCCGGCGGATCCGAGTTTTCGAAAATCGGGAGATTTTAACTCCCGCGAGAGGCAGTTGTTCTGCGGCGGTTTGTCCCTATCTATCAGGTAAATCGATGCCGCGATCATCGCATCCGGGTTTTCGTCATAAAAAACGAAATCGAAATCGTAGTCGATATAGGGCTTTACATTTTCAAAATAGTTGTCCTGGTCGTAACCCATGACAATCTTTAGTCCCGGGCGGTGAATAAAATTTGAGTCAGGTATTATGTGATGGTCTATAATTGTTACTTTCATGATTAGAATAATACCATAAACGTTTCTTTTATTTCTCCCGTTCAACCGTTGCAAAAATATCTCTGCCGATGTAGCGGAGTTTGGGATTGGGAAGACCGGCGGCTTTGACAATATCCTTAATTTCGGCTTCGGTGTACATAAAAAGCGGGCAACGGTTCCTGTATCTCATTTTACGCTGCCAGGCAAGGATTCCGCCATCTTGCGGAAAGCTTATTACGACCTTTTCAGTTGTAATCGAAAAGACTTTTTCTAAAAATGGCGACGGCTCTTCAATATAATCCATAATACCCATCAAAACCGCATAATCAAACGATTCGTCAAATTCCCGCCTGTTAAAATCATCTACTATAAAAGAACATTTATGATCAACATTTGCCTCTGCGGCTTTTTTTGTTGCGAGATCGATCATATTTTGGGAAAAATCGATTCCAAGTACCTTGCTTGCTCCATTCGATGCGAAAGACAGGGCATAATATCCCGGTCCGCAGCCAATGTCGATAACAGTTTTATTTTCAAGCGGTGAACATTCTTCAAACGTCTTATCATACCGAAGCTTCATGCTTCTTCGGAAAAGGGTGTTGATTATTGTATTAATAACCGATTTTTGAGTGCCGTACAGGTCGTCAAAATCTGCCGCATACTTTTCAAAAAACTGCTTCGTATCGTTTTCATGCATCAAACTAATCCAAAGTCGGCGGATTTATCCCGAAAATATCCCGCGAATGTTGTAAATTCAAAATCTTCAAGGATTCTATTTATCTTGCTTTCCGTAGTGCTTATATTTACGTATGATTTGAACCTTCTTTTGATATTCATTGGAAGTCTCGGATGCTGCGTGTCGATTTCACGCGGATGGATATAAAATATTACAGGTCGTTCTTCTTGCAATACTTTTCCAGCCATCCTCTTTATGACCGGATACGGGAAAAACCTCAGGTAACCGCCGCCAAAGAAACAGACCGGCTTTCCAAAAACATCTTTTACCGTAATAGGGAATTCAAGCAGCTTTCCATGTTTTCGTTCAACAACGTGGGGAGCTTTTTTGTCCGTTTGTAATCCTCCGTGTCCCCGGTTGGCAGGAAAAACAGATGAATCGTACCGATAACCCGCTGCAATCAATTTATCAAAAAACCATGGTGTTTCTTCCGTAACGGAAAACCCCGAAGACCGGTATCCTGTTATCTCATTTCCCGTAATATTTTCGAGGATTTCTTTTACCCTTACAGCGTCATCAAAAAACTCCTGTTCGGTTTGTGAATACACCAGTTCATGCGCATAGCCGTGCGAGGCTATTTCATGACCCTTGTTTTGCGCCTCCGATACCAAATGAGGAAATTTCTCAGCAACCCAACCGAGAAAAAAGCAGGTTACATGAACGTTATATTTATCAAATATTTCGAGAAGCCTGTTAAAATTCTTTTCGACATGCGACTCAAGTGTATTCCAATCAGCTACTCCGGGAGTAGAGGGTAAATCAAGAATATGAAACCAGTCTTCAACGTCAACCGTGAATATACATTTCATAAGCAAAGAATCATCCGCACAATTACTTTAACCATCAGACTGCCACCCTGAGCGATTCGAACTCTGTCTTTATTCTCTTCAGACCCTCTTCGAATTTTTCACGCGCCGGACCGAGATTGAGCCGGATGAATCCTTCCATACCCATTTGACCGCCGGGCACGACAAGCACATCCTGATTTAACCGGAATTTCTCCGCAAGTTCAATCGAGGGAATATCGGAGTTGTATTTTACAAACGCAATTGCGCCGGCAGTCGGCTCGATATATTCTAAAAAACCGTCGAAGCTGTCGACCCAATTCTTGAAATATTCTCTGTTTGATCCTATAATCTCCGCTGTCCGGGAGTAAAGTTTTTTCCTGTTTTCGGGTTTTAGTACGGTTTGCGCAATTTTGTCGCTGAGAATACCGGGGGCAATTGTAATACTATCATGCCGCTTCCAGCATTCGGCGATAATTTCTGCCGGACCGACTACCCAGCCGATGCGTATTCCCGGCAGACTGTATGCCTTTGAAAGACCGCTGGTTACGATAACCCTGTCCGACATACCCCAAAAACTTGCCGTTGTATCTCCATCCAGTTCCGCTCCCTGGTATACTTCATCGGCAATCAAGTATGCGCCGGCTTTTTCGATACCGGTTATAATTCGCTCCATAGATTTCCGTGAAAAAACCGAACCGGTCGGATTGTTAGGATTCGTTACATAGAGCATTTTTATATTTTGAGAAATAGCGTTTTCAAAATCCTCCCAGTCAGGCTCCCAGGTATCACCGAAAATAAGCCTGAAAGGTAATATCTCAGCGCCGAAACTTCGCGCAACGGTCTCAAACTGCAAGTAATTCGGATGTTGAATTCCAACTCTGTCCCTTTTTTCAGTCAACGTGTGGCATACAATGAAATTCGCTTCCGAAGTGCCGTTCATCACTTCTATCTGGTCAATATTTGAGCCGGGGTATTGCTGCGCAATCAGTTCACGAAGTTCGGGGGTCCCGTTACTCTGGCTGTACCCGAGAGGGATCTCTGCAAAATCCTCTAAATCCAGACCCATTTCCTGTAATTCGTTGAGTTTAACAGGATAAACCCCGCTTTCGGACAGATCGATATCAACGATATTCTCCCACGTCGACTGCATCCGTTCCTGTTCAAATGTATCCATTCTCATTGTGTGCTCCTTATGTCGATTATTGTGATTTAAATCCCCCGCTTTCCCTCTTTAGTGAGTGTTACACAACCCAGGCTACGTAGTTCGGGTCGTCTCTGACCCGAACATTCGTGCTCACTGCGGGGTCAGAGACGACCCCGCATACGGATTTTGGAACCAATTATTTTGTTGAGCAACACCCCTTTTAAGGGGGAGCAAGGGGGATGTTATTTGCTTTTTATCCGTATATTGCACGTAATATAATACTCGATAATCCCTAATTGACTAATTCGGTATCAGCGCAACT
>JADFON010000161.1 GCA_022562855.1 Candidatus Zhuqueibacterota bacterium
GAATCTGAAACCGGAAATGGTAAATACCATACATGAAACCCGGTCAGAGACAAAAATATGATAGAACAAAATATAAAAACTATAGTCCAGCTCATATTTATTCCATACTGGATTTCGGAAAATCCTGCTATAAATACTAATACTCCTTCAAATAGTATAGCAAATCTGTAAAACGTGCTCCTGATACCGATAAATAACGCTTGCTGCTCACCGGCTAAAGCCAGCATATAAAACCCGTCAATCGCGATATCGTGAGTAGCAGATAAAAATGCAGTAATTGAGAAAAGAATGAGTATTAATTTGAAAAAAGCGTCCGCTTGAATACTCCAGGCAACAATTGCAAATGAAACAGCACATAAAAACTGAATGTATATTATCCAAATGCGTTTTGTTGAATATTTATCGACCACGGGAGCCCAGAACATTTTTAGAATCCAGGGCCAGGTCAGCAAACTCGTAAACAAAGCTAACTGAGAA
The DNA here is from genome assembly GCA_022562855.1 of Candidatus Zhuqueibacterota bacterium. GTDB lineage: Bacteria > SM23-31 > SM23-31 > SM23-31 > SM23-31 > JADFON01. Next base: position 478 of record JADFON010000161.1, read on the forward strand.
TTAGGAACGCCCATTTTTGCAAAAAACACCACAGAAATATTACTTACGAGCAAATACGGTAGTCCTTCTGCAAAATAGAGTGTTCCTACATATAATAGGGGAATTCTACTCTTCCCCTTGACGTCTTTTTCACTTTTAAAAAAAAGAGAGTTGATTTTCATGCGGATTTATCAAAAACATTTAGGTACTATTATATTGCAGATTTTAAAGGGTGCAATGTACTCATATGAAGGTATTATGGCAAGTTAATTTACCATGTTAGATTTTCGCTTTTTCTTAAGATGGGACCAAAATCGCAAAAATCACTACCACACTGTTAAAGATATTGAGCTTAATCGGGAAATGTAATATATTACAATGTATATCAAAATCTTTTGAATTTATTGTACATCCGTTGCCTTATTGCATCGAAAAGATACGTAACTACGGATATGATCAATGATTAAATCTAATGAGGAGAAGATCATGGAATATAGGTATGAAAATCCTGTTGACAAAGAGCACATAAATGTAGTTCAGTTTGGACTTGGACCGATAGGAATAAGCGCTGCTAAAACAGCCCTAAGCAAGGATATGATAAAAATGGTCGGGGCTGTTGATATTAATCCGGATTTATCGGGTTCAGACCTTGGTCGAATTCTCGAGAACGATTCTATGAAAGGTGTCGCGGCAGTAAAAGACATTAAGGAAATATTCGATAAAACTCATGTGGATGTCGTAATACACACGACTTCCTCATTCGTGGAAAAAACTTTTGACCAGTTTAAAGCAATTATGGAAGGCGGTGCAAATATTGTCTCCTCGACCGAAGAAATGTTCCTTCCCGACCTTCGGAATCCAAAGTTGGCAAAAGAATTGGATAACATTGCCAAACACAATAACGTAACGTGCCTGGGAACGGGTGTAAATCCCGGTTTTGTAATGGATACTCTTGCCATTGTTTTGACTTCAATGTGTGTCGACGTGGAACATATACATGCTGAACGTGAAGTGGATGCGTCGTCAAGACGGGAACCATTGCAACGTAAAGTTGGTGCAGGACTATCAATCGACAAATTTAAATCACTCGCCAGAGAAGGCAAACTCGGTCACAGAGGGTTAAAGGAATCTATCGCTTTCGTCGCAAAAGGATTGGGATGGCAGCTTGACAGGATAGACGAATCGATTGACCCGATTGTGGCAGAGGATGACCTGGAGACTAAATTTTTAGAAATCAAGAAAGGTGAAACGGCAGGAATAAAAAACATCGGTACCGGATTTTTTGATGATAAAGAACTTATAAAACTTGATTTAAGAATGTATGTTGGAGCTAAAAATCCTCACGACACGATAAGGATTTCCGGGAATCCATGCTTAGATGTTGTTATTAATGGGGGTGTTGCCGGGGACACAGCAACTGTGGCAAGTCTGGTCAACAGTATTCCGCGCGTAATAAAAGCTCAACCGGGTTTATGTACCATGATGGATATAGCGCTTCCACGAATATTCACTGGTAAAAGTAATTTTTGAGTGAAAGTTTGACTTTTTATGTGGATTCACACTCTTTTATCGGGAGGGATTTTATTTGTTTTTTCGTTTTACAAGAAGATATAAAGGTCATTCGTTTTTATTTGTGAATGTAGAGGGGAATAGAGGTCGTAGCGCTACATTTATCCAAATAAAAAAGGACTCCGGATACGTCCTAAGTCCTTTATTTACAATTGGTAGCGGAGCAGGGATTCGAACCCCGGACACCTGGATTATGATTCCAGTGCTCTAACCAGCTGAGCTACTCCGCCGTATTTCGCTAAATTATGAAAAATATTTCAAACAATCATTAGGTTATAGTTTATTCAAGGTAAATCTCACCGTTAAGCACGGTTACAGCGTTACCAATAATTTTAAGGGATTGGTATCCTTTTGGAGTTATTTGAAATTCTACAGTTACCCTTCCCGGTTTATCAAGAACATCACCTTGCTCCGCAACAAAGCTAATAGTACCATTTTTTTGTCTTATTATCCCCTGCTCCGCAAGATATATTCCCAGTGGTCCAAGGGAAGAACCTGTGACCGGATCTTCATTGACGCCTAACAATGGAGCAAAAAACCTGGTATGTACCATTGATTCCGAATCTATTGTATCTGTGGTAAAAAGTGTAATACCACTTACTTTTAATTCGCGGCAAATATCCTCAATTAGAGGATAGTCGGGGATAATTTTAAAAAGAATATCCCTGTTTTTTATTGCTATAATAAAATAGAGGTTGTCTTTCGCCATAGAATATTTTGATTCAAAACCGCCGGTTTCCATCGAGAAAGCCGTACCGAGAACATTTTTTTTATACCTAACCGTCTGGAATTTCGGAATCGGTAGTCCCAAGGATATTAGCGGTTGCAGATCTCCGTTTTTTGTGACCTGTACAGGCAAAATTCCCGACTTCGTTTCAACATTAAAATTGAACTTTCCACTCCTTGACATACCGTATTTATTTTCTTCAGCAAGAGCATGAAAAGACGCGATCGTTGCGTGACCACAAAGATCAACTTCCGACGTAGGCGTAAACCACCGAATTTCTAAATCAGCTGTTGGGGTTTTCGGGGGAAGCACAAAAGCAGTTTCCGAAAGATTCATTTCCCGGGCAATTAACTTCATTTGTTTTACGGTTAATCCGCTTGCAGATGTAACAACACCTGCCGGATTTCCGGAAAATGGAACACTCGTAAAGGCGTCTATTTGTTTTATTTTGATTTTTTTCACCGACAATTCCATTTGGGTAAAAATCAGTGTAAATAGTATTAATTTTTCTCTCAATTAGCAAGATGTTTTAAAACAAAAATCGTTAAATTTGGAACAATATTGCAAAAATAGCTTTAATTATGAAATCCGGTTGACTAAACAGACTTTTTTTAATTGACTTTTAATGAAATAAACGTTAAAATTACAAGCTATAATAAATTTTGTACATTACCAGCAAAACAAAGAGGATTATTAACAAATGGCTGAAACTCATAAGAAACCCGAAATGCGCGGTATTATGACATACATGCGGGACAAGACTCATATCGTTATTTGGGCTCTTGTTTTCTCATTTGTCGGATTTATTATTTTCTCATGGGGAATGGACATATTAGGAGTGAGCGCACCGACAAATCAAAGCATTTTAGCGGAAGTGAACGGAACTGAAATATCATATCAGGATTTCACCATTAGAATGGGCAACCAGATCAATTTAATACGGCAGCAATTGGGGACTTCTCCGGATGTCCAGTATATTCGGCTTCTACAAGACCAGGTTTTTAATGATATGGTAAATGAAATATTGATTGGGGATGCTATTGTAGAGATGGGACTATTTGCTACCAATGAAGAGATAATTCAAGAAGTGCGAATGAGACCAAGATCTGAATTTTTAAATAGACCGGAGTTGAGAAACGAAGACGGCTCCTTTGATGTCGGCAAGTATAACATTTTTTTATCACAATTATCAACAAATGATTATATACTGCTTGAGGCGGACGCCCGGATCCAAATTCCACAGCGCAAACTTCAGGTTTTGCTTACCTCTACTATCAGGATAACCGAAGAAGAGATCAAGCAGGCATATCTTCACCAGGAACAACATGTTGAAGTTGAATATATTCTTGCGGAGAGTAACCTTTTTGCCGATGCAACAATAAATATAGCAGACAGGGAGATTGAAGATTACTACCAGACGAATCAGGAGAATTATTTCGAAGAAGAAACCCGTCAATTGCGGTATATTATCTTCTATTTAAATCCGACAAGTTCGGATTCCGCTGCGATTGACCTTCAAATTGATGAAGCGCTCTTAAAGGCGAACAAGCAGGAGGATTTTACAGATTTGGCGCAGGAGTACTCCGGCGCTGACGGGGATTTGGGCATGTTTGGCAAAGGAACAATGATGGCTGAAGTTGAAAACGCTGTTTTTTCCGACGGAACGGAAGAAGGAGATATATTAGGTCCAATTGACTCCCCTCTTGGTAAACATATCATAAAAATAGAAAAATTGGTCAAGAGCAATGGATCAATTGATTCTGTTCATGCAATACATATTTTATTTACATATACATATAGTGCAGCTACAGAAGATATGGTTGAAACGACAGCTCGTGATTTTGAATTCAGAGCCAAAGACGAAGGTTATGACAAAGTAGCAAGCGAACTTGGTTTTACTATTCTTCAGACTATTCCATTTAGAAAATTCGGATTTATTCCCGGTTTTGGAGTGATTCCTGAGGTGGAAGATTTCGCCTTCGAAAGCGAATACGACATTAATTTTCCTCCGGTCAGCGATGTAATCGAGACGCCGCTCGGATATGTAGTTTTCCAATTATCAAATGTTGTTGAAGAGAGGACAAAATCTCTTGATGATGCAAACGTTCGCTTTGATATCCGACAAATCCTGATCGAGCAACAACAGATCCAAATGGCGCAAAATCTTATGGCACGGTTAAAAACAGAAATCGATTCAGGCACACTGTTTGAAGATGCAGCGGAAAATGAGGGCATAGAGGTTGTTGCGCCAGCTTCATTCAAGATTCACGATTACATTTCAGAGGTAGGTTCCGATATAATATTTTCTGCCGCTGCATTTGCATTGGACCCGGGAAATGTGTCTACGCCGGTTACTGCAAATAACGGTGTATATCTTATTAAGCTAATTACAAAGGAACCGTTTGACGAAGAATCCTATAACGAATCAAAAATAACGATATCAAATGACCTATTGCTGCAGAAACGAAGTTCTGCCTTCAGTTTATGGCTTCTGAATTTGAGAGAAATGGCTGATATAGAGGATTATAGAGACCGATTCTTTATAAGGTAAGGGTTTTCCAAAGGGCTAATCATATAGGTTGTTTAAAATTTGTATTCGAGGGTATCTCTGAAAACACTGCGTGCGCCGAATTTCTCCTTACATCTACACAATCTCCAATTCGCCTCCTCTTTTAAAGTAAAAGT
>JADFON010000162.1 GCA_022562855.1 Candidatus Zhuqueibacterota bacterium
TTTCAACCGTTCCCGACAAATACAAAGAAATTATTTGTCCGTCGAAGTCCATATCAATAGAACCCGTAAGTGAATAATTCTCCGAATCTTCCATTTTGTTGTATTCAATATTTTTTATTGAAAATGTACCCATGTCCATAGCCCAGGAACCTTTTAGAGTATCATTAACCGTTGTGAATGTAAACGTAAAATAAAATGGCTGCCCTTGATAATCGGCGGAACCATCCCATGCACCGACCAGCGCTTCGTATTTACCTTTTTGGGCGAACAGGTTTGAAGCAAATAAGAGAATTGCCATAAGACATAAACAAACACTGAACGCAGAAATTTTTGTTGTTTTCATAATCAATTTTCCGCATGATTTAACCGAAAATGTAATATAAAACAAATTTTCTATTACACAACGAAAATATTTAATATGAGAATGAGTGTTCTGTGAAGGTAATGTTGAAAAAGCGTAGAAGAGTAGGAGAAAACCGGATATCTATTAACGAGAGCGCAAATAGTTTCTGAATTTTTCTTTTAGACTGATATTCTTGTCCCAGTCCCAGTAGGTTTTCTGTTGGAAATTTATCCAGTTTGTCTTGTAACTGATAAATGCGCCCAGGTAGAGATTCTGCGCATTTCGGTAATCATCGACAGCACGTGAGAGTTCTTGTGCGGTAATATCATTAGTGCGGAAACTTTCTAAGGATTGGTCGTAGAATTCTTTTGCGAGTGCTATATTTTGTTCCTGTCTTATGACTCTTTGTTGTGACGAGATATAATCTCGCGCGGCTTTTCTGATGTCGTTCTCACGCGACAGCAGGTCATTTTCATATTTAAGTACGGCGTTTTCATAATTTAATTTTGCAGCTTCAATCTCAAATTCTTTCCGACCGTTGTCCCACAATGGAAAACTGATTTCCAGTTCAATACTGCGGGTCACGTTATAATCGCTGAACATATCGCTGAATTTTTCGTTCAGAACAGGGTTTGTGCTGTTTTCAAATCCATACGTTGCTCTCAGTTCTGCGCTGAATTCTTTGAGCCTGTGTCCCGCGTTGGATCCGGCGCTTTCTATGTCATCTTTTCTGAACTCAACATCGATTTGGGAGCTTCGCAGCGAGGGTCTATCCTTCAATCCGATAGCGACTGCTTTCTCAACATCGATTTCTATTTCTTTTATGGAAAGATCCGGGACTAATTCAATAGGCTGGTCAAAACTCAGACCAAATTTTTGTTTGAATTCAAGTTCCTTTTTGAAGAGTTCCACCTTTTTGCTCAGTAGTTCACTTCGGTTTAATAAATAGTCAACCTCAAGCCTGATTACGTCGATGGAGTCTATCCTGCCCTCAAGAAACTGTTGACTCGCTTCCTGGAATGCAGAATAGTTGATATCAACGATTAACGAATCGATCTTGAACTCTTCGGTTTTCCTGTACAGGTCGTAAAACAACCTGTTGAGAGACTGGTAATGTGTCAATATGCTGGAGATACTATTTGCTTCCGTTTTTTCAAATTCGAGATCCGCTCTCCAGATCTCCTTTTTCTTTTGGTTTCTTGTAAACAGGGGCTGTTCAAGTTCCATGAATAGTCTATTCTTATATGAGCGGTTCTTCCCGATCTGATCGAGGGATTCCAGATTCGATTTTATCGAGATCGTTCCATTTGTAATAAAGGGGAAAACAATCGGTTGAGTAATGTCCCAGTTTGCCTTAAATTGTGTTCTATCTGTTTCCTTTGTAATAAAACTCTCGGTAGAAGAATTATAAATCCTCGTAATTGCCTGGTTCAAACTGGGAAGGTCGACATTAAGGGTGGAAAACGACCGCAAGCCTGCTTGATCTGCCTGCTTGTTCAAGGAGTTTTTTTGATAGTCCATGCGCCGCTTGTAAATCTCATAGCTGACATCAAAAGCGTATTCAGCAGCCTGTTCAAACGTAAAACTGATCTTTTGCTGGGCAAAAACTTGGAGAACCTGAGTAATGCAAAAAATGGACACCAGCGCCAGACTAAGAAGTTGTTTAATAAGCTTATCGGTTTGGTTCTTCATTGTATCGATTCAATAAAATTTAGTTATTGTTATTATTATTGTTAGTTGACTCGAGGATGTTGTTTATTTCTTCCTCGGTTACAAAACTGATATCGTTCAGAAAATCCCACATCGTCTTGCTATTCAGGTCGACAACTGCTTTTTGATATTCGACATATGCGTTCAGCAGGAAGTTGTCGGATGCAATAAACCGGTCCTTGGCTAACCTGAGATCTTGCGACGTTACTTCGCCGTTATTGAACTGGATAAGAGTCAGTTCGTATATCCGCTGTGCATCTATGCGAGATCTTCTGGTCAGTGAAAGCCGTTCTAATGTCTCGTTTAAAGTAAAATAAGTGTCGGTAATTTCTTTGCGGATATTACGGCTCGTGTTGATCTGGGAGTTCTTGGTCCTTTCCAGTGAAACGCTTTTTTCCTGGAGTCTTGCAGAATTTCTTCCCCAGTCAAGGATAGGCATATTGAATTTTAGCATAATACTTCTGCTGCGGTCATAGTTACGAAATACATCTCCTAACGGGTCGTAGAAATTCCTGTTAAACAATTCTCCGTTGATGCTGTTGTCGAATCCGAGCGTAATTTTCAGTTCACCAGTCAATCTTCCTTCTGCTTTTATTTCCTCGATATCGAGTTCCTGCTGCCTTAAGTCGAGTGCAAACCTCCGGATCTCGACCCGGTTTTCCAACCCTTTTTGTATTGCCTCATCAAGGGACACGTTCACCGGCAGTACACTGAGATTGGCTATTGCATTTATTTCCTGATCTTGATTATCATCCTGAAACCCGATGGATTGTTTGAAGGTAGCTTCACGGTTCTGACGGTCGGACCGCAGTTTCAGTAGATCGCTTTGTATATTCGCAAGGTCGACTTCGAGATTTAACAACTCTCTTTCATCGAGATTACCTTCTTGAGCCCTTGCCAGAGCGCTGTTGTACGCATTTTCATACTGTTGTGCAAGTTCTCTCTTAAGCTCGATCTGTTTCTGAAACCGGAACAAATCATAAAAACTTCCCACAAGGAACGATATAGTTCCCGATTTACGTTGCGAATATGAATACCGCGTTCGCGCCAGATCCATTTCCGATTTTTCAACATTGTTTTTCAGCCGGTTTGGTTGAAGAATCGGTTGTTCGAATTCAAGAAATAACCTGCCGAAATACCTGTCGGATTTTCTGTATCTATCGTGGGTTTCGGATAATCCCGGGGTAACTTGACCGGTGTGGGATAAGCTTCCGTTTAATGAAATGTTGCCGCAGCAAAAGCTAATGGGTTGGCTTATACGTGTTTCGATTTCAAACTTCATCTGCTGGGAGTTTATGAACTGGTATGATTCAGTCACAAAATTATATTGCTCATTTATGGATGCGTCAAACGCAGGTATTGTTACATCTATCCTGGCGTTCGATCTTAGACCCGCCTTCGAAGCCTGAAGCCGGAAATAACTCGATCTGAAACTATTCTCCTGCTGTTTAAAGGTGTACCCCTGACGCAATGCCATCTCTATACTTTCGTCATAGGTAAGGTCTATTATCGTCTGTCCGTATAGAAACGGGCAGGAGAGGAGTACACAAATAAGGATATATGTTATCTTAAGTTTCATGTTTTAGATTATAGTTGATTCATCCTATTTTATTATTGAAGCAATAATCGCCTCTAATTCCTCACGTATGCTGATATTTTTTTCAAAATCCCATTGTGTCTGGTTTGCTAACTGAATCAATGCAACTTTATGATCGACGAGCAGTTGCAAATATTCTACTTGCGCCTGATAGTTCTTTTTTACAGAGAGGATAAGATCCTCGGAAGTAATAGTTTCTTCGATGAATTGCTGGCGCGCGATCAGCATTACTTGTTCAGCCAGGTTCTTTGCTCTGGTCAACAGGTCTATTCTTTCCTGCATCAGGTTTATTGTGAAAATATGCCCTGTTATCTGGCGTTGTGTATCGAAAATGTCGTTTTTCATTTGCCTCTTTTTTGTATCCAGGTTGATTTTTGCCGCCTCGAGAAACATATCGTTTCTGCCCCAATCCCAGACGGGTATTTTAAGACCAAGCTTCAGACTTCTCGATTGTGAAAATTCATCAAAATAAAGCCTGATCGATTGGTCGGAATTGTTCAACCCGTAGGAACCCGATATGTCACCGGTAATCCTGCCCGTCGACGCCACTTCATCTATCCGCAAACTGTCCCGAAGAATATCGATATTGAATCCCCTGATTCCAGTGTTGTTCGCGATTCCTTCGGATAGAGCTTTCTTTTCATCGACAACAACCGGGTTGTAATCAATAGTATCGATAACCCTGATATTTTCGTCAACGTCTAATCCAAGAAACTGGTTTAGTCCGCGGGTTGACCGGTCTTTTCTCGCGGCAGATGAAAACAGGGCGTTTTCGCTGTTTGCGAATTCCACACCTATCTGAAGGTTTTCTCTCTCCGACAAAGTGCCGGCATTAAGCCGCTGCTGTGCAATGTTTTTTAGATCTTCCCAGATTTCAAAGAATCGGGAGTCAAATTCTAATAGTTTGGTATGTTCGAAAAGTTGGTAATAATTTTGCGAAAGACTTCCGCCGCCTCTACCGAATCCAGGATTACCGCCACCCCTGCGACCTTCACGGTTGCCTCTAAATTCTCTCATCATAAATTCGCTCATACCGCCAAAGTTTGATCTTCTGTAGTACGAACGACCATAAATCAGGCTGAGGCGGCGCTGAAGATAGTCGATTTTAGCCTTGTCGAGATTTAACTCCGCCCTGTAAATATCGCGCTGAAGTTTATTCGGAACAAATATAGGCTGGCTGAAGCTTATAAATAAATTGGTGGTGTACTCAGGATTGTCTCCGGACTGCTTAAAGCGGTCGAGATTAATGTTTGCCGATATTTTTCCATTTGAAGGGAGAGGTTGGGTTATAGACAATCTGCCGTCATAAGAAATAGTATTAACGGTGAAATTGTTGAAGAGCTGGGTTTCCTGGTCAAATTTTTCCTCCAGTTCATTTTTTATTTCCGGGGCGGTCATTATCAGGTCGACACGTGACCGCAAACTTGCGCGTGTGGCAATAAAACTGTAATTCTTTACACGAAGATCGAGTTCTGTGTCCTGGACAGAAAAACTGTTCCGAATGGCAATTGCTGCAGCTTCTTGAAATGTCAACAAGCGTGATTCTTGCGCGGCAAGGGAAACCGGCGACAGGATCAATAAAACTGCGAATATTTTGTAAAACTTTGCCATCAAAGTTCCTTAAAAAAAATATCCTGAATTTTCAGGAATAACCCCAATCGGGGTGTGTAATATTTCAACCAATAATAGTAAGAACCGGCGTCCAAAATATCAATACCGATTCTCGACAAAAATTAGTTTTGTTAACCGTGCTTACAATGAATACAAATCACAACTATAATCATT
>JADFON010000163.1 GCA_022562855.1 Candidatus Zhuqueibacterota bacterium
CCATTATTGAAAAATAGAGCTTTTAATTGGCTGACAAACTATGAAAAGAAACCCAAAAATAAAATCCGGCAGGTCCACTGATAAAGCCCCCCGAATGCCCCAAAAGAAAGGGGCAGGCAGGGACAGGCGGGACAATCTCAAGAATGCGTTGCATGAAGACCATTGTCAAATTGGCTTTGGCAGGCGGTCTTTCCTGAAAATAGGCGCTTATTCCGTTGCGACTGCAGCCTTGACAGGCTGCCAACGACCCGTTGAAAAGGCAATCCCCTACCTGAACAAACCCGAAGAAATTACACCGGGAATAGCCAACTGGTACGCCTCTACCTGCGGCGCATGTCCTTCGGAATGTGGAATCCTGGTGAAAACACGCGAGGGCAGACCGGTTAAACTTGAAGGAAATAAACTTGATATTCGATCAGGAGGAGGTTTATGCGCCGTAGGGCAGGCCTCGATTTGGTCGCTGTATGATTCGGAACGGATGAACGCTCCAATGATAAACGGTACCGCTTCAAGTTGGAATGATATTGACGAACTGGTACCGGGGCAGATCATGAATGCAGCTCAGCAGGGGAAAAAGACTTATCTGCTGACCGGTAGTATTGTTAGTCCTACAATTCGCGAAGCGATCGGCAGATTCTTAAATGTATTTCCAGATGCAACTCATATAGAATATAATGCCGTTTCTCATTCGGCTATAGCCGAATCGCACCGCCGGACTCATGGAAGAGAGGTTATCCCATCGTACCGATTCAATAATGCAAAAGTGATCGTGGCATTTAATGCCGATTTTCTTGGAACGTGGTTATCGCCTGTTGAATTTACTGCACAATATTCTTCCGGAAGGCGTCTCGAAACTGATGACGCTGTGATGTCCCGGCATATTCAGTTTGAATCAAGAATGTCTTTGACAGGCAGTAACGCAGACCTGCGTGTTCCCGTTTCCCATGATGAGGAAAAACAATCCCTTCTTTATCTCGCAAGGCTTATTACTGAAAAGTCATCCACACAAAATATAAGTGGCAGCGAAAGACGTTTCGCTGAGATTTCACAACCTTCAAACAATACATTGAGCAATCACATTGTTAGAACCGCCGAAGAATTATGGACTGCTAAAGGAGAAAGCTTACTTATATGCGGTACTAATGATGTAAACACCCAGTCTATCGTTAATTACATCAACCATGGACTGGGAAATTACGGAAATACAATAGTCTTTAATCGTTCACACAATCAATTTGCGAATAACGATTCCGATGTTGTTGATATGGTTAATGACATGAACAATGGCGGCGTGGGAACGTTGATAGTTTGGAACACGAATCCGGCATATCATTATCCGGAGGCAGATGAATTTTTGGCAGGATTGGAACGTGTAGACATAAAGATATCGCTTTCCGGCTGGAAAGACGAGACCGCCGGACAGATGACATTTCTCTGCCCCGATCATCATTTCCTCGAGGCATGGGGCGACGCAGAAGTTGAGAATGGTTATTATACCGTGCGTCAGCCGACCATCAGACCCTTGCATAATACACGTCAAGGCGCCGAATCCCTGCTGAGATGGGCGGGAATTGAAACGAATATGTATGATTTTCTGAAAAACTTCTGGAACACAAATATATTCCCCAATCAAAGCTCGATTAGTGATTTTCAATCGTTCTGGGATTCGACGCTTCATGACGGTATCTATTCCGGAAGCAATTCCATGAGACAAAGTTCCTCAGTAAACTCATCCCGTTACTCCTTTAACTTCGGGCAACTGGATGACACGCTGACACAATTGTCATCGCAGATTTCTCTATCCGGTGAAAGTAATTCGGAATTTGAGCTCGAGCTTTATGAATCCGTGGCTTTACGCGACGGTTCTTCCGCCGGAGTTCCCTGGTTACAGGAATTACCCGATCCTATTACAAAAGTTACCTGGGACAACGTGGCGCTCATTGCTCCATCAACAGCGGAAAGTTTAGATTTACATGACGGAGACGAGATACGTGTTACATCTAATGGTAAGACAATTCATCTTCCTGTTCTTGTTCAACCGGGACAGCATGAAAAAGTAATTTCCACAGCTTTAGGATATGGACGCCGTAATGCCGTAAACGCCGGCAAAAAAGTAGGTGTAAACGCATTCGGATTGATTTCATTTAAAGAATCGGCGTTTAAATATAGCGGCGAAACAATTCAAATTGAACCGACCGGAAATCGTGTCAATCTTGCAAAAACGCAAACACATAATTCCTCCGAAGGAAGAGACCTCGTCCGTCAGTTTACATTTGAAGAATTCAAAAGTGAAAACTTCCACGGTCTCGAAGAATCCCATACGCTTCCAAACATGTGGAGCGACCATGACCATAAAGACCATCGATGGGCAATGACTGTCGATCTCAATACCTGTACGGGCTGCAGTGCCTGTATAATAGGATGCCAGGCAGAAAATAATATTTCAACAGTCGGCAAAGAGGAAGTATTTAACCGGCGCGAAATGCACTGGATACGGATTGACCGGTATTACAATAACGATACAGTGCAGCATCAACCAATAATGTGCGCCCATTGTGACAAAGCACCCTGTGAAACAGTCTGCCCTGTGCTCGCTGCCGTTCACAGTAGCGATGGCTTGAACATACAAAATTATAACAGGTGCATCGGGACTCGTTATTGTGAAAATAACTGCCCCTATAAAGTACGGCGGTTCAACTGGTTTGAATATGCTCGTGATAAACCCCTCGAAAATCTGCAATTGAATCCGGATGTCACGGTCAGGAGCAGGGGGGTCATGGAGAAATGCACGTTTTGTGTACAGCGCATCCAGGAAAAAAGGATCAAAGCGCGAAGGGAGAACCGGCCGGTGCAGGACGGCGAAATACAAACAGCGTGTCAGCAAAGTTGTCCCGCTGGCGCTATTGCTTTCGGAGATATGAACGACCCGGATAGCAAAGTATCAAAGTTAATAGAGCAAAACCGTTCCTATCGCCTTCTGACTGAATTAAACGTCGAACCGGCTGTGTGGTATCTTGCGAAAATAAGAAATCAAGCTTGAAAATACAAAGAGAAACGGATTTACAGGACATGATGGAAAATTCCGATATATCTACAATCAGGTATCCGTTAGTCAAGGAAGATAAAAGCTATAAGCAGGTAACTGACGACATCACCGGTATTCTGAACAGGAAACCCGGAAAAGGATGGTGGATTGCCATTTCCGTGTCATCGGTAATGCTGCTTCTTGGTATCTACTCTGTCTGGGTTACTTTTACAGTTGGAATCGGAACGTGGGGGCTCAATAAAACAATCGGCTGGGGTTTTGCGATAACAAACTTTGTTTTTTGGATAGGAATAGGTCACGCAGGTACTCTTATCTCCGCTGTACTTTTTCTGTTTCGTCAAAAATGGCGGACAGCCATAAACCGTTCTGCGGAGGCGATGACCATTTTTGCCGTGATCTGTGCCGGTCTTTTTCCAATTATTCACCTGGGAAGACCGTGGCAATTTTTCTGGATCATACCTTATCCAAATTTCAGGGGACCTCTTTGGGTAAATTTCCGCTCCGCATTAATGTGGGATTTCTTTGCTATTTCGACTTATTTCACTATTTCCCTGCTGTACTGGTATCTTGGAATGATACCCGATCTTGCGACTGCACGGCATAGAGTGAAATCTAAAGTAAAACGATTTGTTTACCGCTTCTTGAGCTTACGGTGGAACGGTTCAAGCAGCGACTGGGCACGGTATGAAACCGTGTATCTCCTCTTAGCCGGTCTTGCTACTCCTCTGGTACTCTCGGTGCACAGCATTGTTAGCTTTGATTTTGCCACGAGTCTTATTCCCGGATGGCATTCGACAATTTTTCCACCATATTTTGTTGCCGGCGCAATCTTCTCAGGTCTTGCAATGGTTATGACCCTTCTCATACCAATGCGAAGATTTTTTGGACTAAAAGCATATATTACAACGAAGCATCTTGAAAATATGTGCAAGCTGATTATTCTCACTTCTTGGATAGTGCTGATCTCCTATTTAACAGAATTCTGGATATCATGGTATAGTGGAAATCCTTATGAACATTATATTTTTCTGAACCGCGCTAACGGTTTTTATCTTGTGATATTCTGGATCTCGATAATCTGTAATACTCTGATTCCCCAGTTGTTCTGGTTTAAAAAACTCAGAACATGCGTTCCGGTGATATTTGTGATTTCTATATTAATAAATGTAGGTATGTGGTCGGAACGGTTTATAATTGTAGTTCAGTCGCTTCACCGCGATTTTCTGCCGTCAAGCTGGGCGACATACACGCCGTCGCTCGTTGAGATTGGAATTTTCGTAGGCAGTTTTGGACTTTTCTTCACATTATTCCTGCTCTTTGCGAGGTTCTTTCCGGTCATTTCCATTAGCGAGATAAAGGGTGTTTTGCTGCTGGGGAGGGATGGAAATGGGAGAGCCGAAAGTGCCGGAAACACTCCTCAAGAATTAAATACTGAAAAAAACAAGACGGCGAGGAAAAATCCATGAATGAACGATATTACCTGGGATATTTTACATCTGAAGCTAATTTACGCAGGGCAGCGGATGCAGTTCGTGAGCATGATTTCCAGGTTCATGACATTTATACTCCTTATCCGGTACATGGGATAGAGGCTGCCATTGGATTTAAACGATCCCGTCTGGCGGTGGTCGGTTTTGGCGCAGGTACCGTTGGGCTTATTCTTGCTGTCTTCTTTCAATACTGGACGACCGGGTTTGACTGGCCCTTGATCGTAGGTGGGAAACCCCTCAATTCCTGGTCGGCATTTGTTCCGGTAATCTTCGAATTGACCGTATTATTTGCAGGAGTAATCGGTTTAATCGCATTATTTGTCCGCTCCCGTCTCTGGCCCGGAAGAAATCAACCGATAATACCCGAAGGTACAGATCATCTTTTTATTCTTGTACTAAAAGAAGGAAATGCAAGATTTATTCAAAATACAGCAGAAAAGATATTTTTAGAATGCGGCGCAATCAAACTCGAAGAGGGAATTACCGTTGAAAGTTCAGAGCCAATAGTAATCGCAAACTCTTAACACATTTTAAGGATTGGTTAAACAGACTGATAAATAGAGAACAGAAAATTAAACCATCTTCAAATACATAATTAAGATAAGTCAACAAAACCATGAATGTTAATCGCAAATATCGGATATTATTGTGGATTCTGTGTTTTTTGTCACCGGTTCTTGTCATTTTTCTTCTTACTGTTTTGACCAGAAATTATTCGGAACCGAATTACGTTTGGCCCACGCAAATGCAAAATGACGCAGCCGCCAGTCCATACGAAGCGAATCCGGTACTGCCAATCGGTTTTACAATGCAGCATCCTGTCCAAGGGACAATTCCACGCGGATATCAGCCGTTCCATTACGATACC
>JADFON010000164.1 GCA_022562855.1 Candidatus Zhuqueibacterota bacterium
CATAGTGATCCCGGTTTGGATGGCTCAGGAATACGCCGTCTAACTGCCTGATACCAGCCCAACGGAGAAACGGCATAATATGCCGTTTTCCGGAATCCCAGCCGTCCCGGTTGTCACCCCCGTCAATAAGAAAATGTGTGCCGTCCGGGAACGAAACAACCGCCGCATCACCCTGACCGACATCTAAGAATTGCACCCTCATCAGCCCATCGGTTCTTGTCCACCACATTCCCCAGATGACAAGGACAACGGCAAACCCGGAGATTATTTTTAACCGGTGGCGGTTACCGGAGGAGTTTATCTTTATTCGGTTACGCTTATCGGGCGAGAATACCGCGATGGATACGATTGCTAATGTTATTGATATTACAACCCAGATGATTTCATTCTGCCCCACGGTGAAATTTACACCGGGTAAGTCCGCCGCGTTCCGGTTTAACCAGAAAATGCCGTTTATCAGCAATTCTATAGATGTCTTTATCGCATTGCCGACCACGGGAATAATCGACCCGATAATAATCTCAATAAATCCCAAACCCACAATAATAGAGGCAGCAGGAACAATAATCAAACTCAAAACGATTCCGCCGGGCATGAGGCGGTGAAAATGATAAGCCATAACGACGGATGTTCCGAGAAATGCGCCAATTGACACAATAAGTAAAAATCCAACCCTGAACAGGTTTCTTCGGAAGATGTCGTCCCATTTATTTCTCATGTAATTTTTGAGACCTGTATAATTATCGAGACCGGAACGAAAATAGTTCGTCAAAAACATGATACCAAGTATGGAAAATACCGATAATTGAAATCCTGCATCAAATAAGTCTGCCGGATTGATCAATAATAAAATTACCACCGTAATTCCGAGTATATTAAGCGGGTCGCGCAGACGCTGCGTAATAATTCCGAAACAATACACTATCAAATATATCCCGGCGCGCATTACCGGTGGTTTTGCCCCGGTAACAAAAATGTACAGGAATATTGCGATTATCATCATGGACAAAACAACCGGTCTGGAAAACGGAAACACCCGCAATATCCCGAACAGCAGCACAGCGACAAATCCGATATGTAAACCCGATACTGCGAGTATATGAAGCGTTCCGGTGTCTTTGAAATCTTCCATAATTTCGGGTTCCATACCGCTACGCTGACCGAGAAGTATTGCCCGCATAAATTCCAAATACTGTCCTGAATGAAAATTGCTGAGAGTTGAGGACAAAGCATCCCGCACAGGTACAACCACTTCGCGAACAAGCAGATTACCATAATTAGAATCCTTAATTTCCAGCAATGAACCGGAACTACGCCGGAGTTGACCGTAAATACCGTTTCGCTCAAGATACGACCGGTAATCGAATTCACCCGGATTTCTTCTTGCCGGAGGTCTAACCAGTGTCCCCGAAGCCGTTACCTCATCACCATACGAATAAGAATCTTTTCCGCCATCGTCGGATCTGTCTCCGGCAGACGAAAACGGCAGAGAAATATTGATGTCACCTTCTACGGGAGCATACCTTCTGTTACCGGATTGAAGGGATAGTATAGCAACCGTTATGGTGCTGTTTCCGCTGGAATAATCACGCCGGTCTTTTATCCATCCGGAAAGCATAATTTCAGTATCGAATATGTCTAAATTGAGCAAATGGGATCGCGGAAGCAGTTCATAACTATTAATAGACATCCTGCCATACCCGGCTGTAAAAACGAGGAGAAATAGAAACGCATGGGAGGCGGTAGACGACTTCGCAAAATAGGACAAACCAAGAAACAATACCACAATAAACGCTAATAATCCGATTGTCCGGTAAAATGAAAAGCCCGGATATGATGCAGCAAAAATTCCAATAGCAAAATAAACGGCTATCCGAAGACCGGGTCTGTTGTTAAGCATAAGGATTGTGTTAAATTAGAAAAAAGAGGTTGAACTACGAATATAGGCAATGATTCTTTGAAATGCAATTATTGCGGGAAATATCAAGGATAATATCAAAAGAATATTAGCGCTTTTCAGGACTTCTGACGATCATAACCCGCGTTCTTTTGAAATTTTCTGGTAGGAATCCTGGATTTTTTGAAACTTCTCCTTTGACAGTTTTACAAAATCGCTTCCCAGGTGAGACACCTTATCGGGATGATACTTCTTGACCATTTCGCGGTAGGCTTCTTTTACTTCTGAGTCCGATGCCTCAGGGGAGATTTTGAGTACTGCATAAACATCCTTTGAAACCGTGACTGAAAACTCATTCATTATATAATCGTGGTCAGGCTGACTGACGCCGAGATAATCGACAATTTGCTGTATCCTGTTTTTCTCTACCTCTTTAAACACATTATCCGAAAGAGCGATGATGTACAAAATCCTGACGATCATCAACAATTCGGGATACTCAAGCATGCGTCTTGTTTCACCCGAAATAGCCCTTACATCGAGTTTTCCGCCTGCGCACTCGCGTATTAAATTGTCGATCACCTTTCCGTCATGTCCGGTATAATGAAATGTTTTATTGAAAAAATTCCGGATCGCCCGTACTTCTTCGGCGTGTATTTCCTTGTCAGCCTTAGCTACGCTCGTCATAAGCGCAACAAGATTTGATACAAAAACGAACTCCCGCACGTGTGGTTTTGCTCTACGGTAGCCGGAATATCCTTGTCTATCAGAATCGTCGGTCGATATATCTTGTTTTTTATCAAACATACTGCCAAGGATACCGCCTATTATTCCACCCATGATGCTACCCGTCATAAAAAACCCGGCAGCGGCTCCAATTAATTTACCCGAAAATTTCTTTGACATCGTAATCCTGAAAGTGTTATAAATAATAAATCAGCAATTTGTATTATATCTTATACGGATTAAATAATCATCCGTTTCAAAATGCAAATTCCTCACCGCATTCCGGACATCTATTTGGGTTTCCGTTGAATTCATATCCGCAATCAGTGCAAACATTTTCGTACAATATTTTTTCCTCGATTAATACCTTTTCAGCTTCCTTTATACTGATAATGGGCACAAGCAAAATATATTGACCCGGAATAAAGGACTGAACGGTATCGGTCTGATCTTTTATCACCGCAACAATTTTCCTTTCTTCAAGAGCTTTCAGCGCAGCATTCAGAGATTCTCTGTCGTGCTCAACCATCACTATGGACCAATTGCCCACAAAATGATAATTATTGTCGTCATTGCAAATGATTTTCTCATTGACCATTTTACTGCACTTCCTGCACACAGGACGCCGGCAGATGAGACAGAGATTATCTGTCATAGTTTCGGGATGATTCGTGCATGACCTTGCTCCCGTAAACAAATATCCGCAATGTGAACAAAATTCAGAACCGGGAGCAGAATTCGCAAGACATTGTCTGCATTCGAGCACTTCACCCTTTACGTCTACTATGCCTTTGTCAAAATCAACGTTTTGCCGGTTTGACCCGCACTTCCAACAATACTCCGCATCAGGAATATTGACCGTTTTACAATAGATGCAGTTATCACCCTTAGTCGTCAACGGTTTTATTCTCATTTGGCAGTCCGAACATTCTTCCGTCGACTCAATATATTCAACACCGCATTGAGGACAATAGGGCATTTTTTTCCTGGTATTGAATTTGAAATTATATGAAAGCGAGGTAAGCCTGATTACAGTAACAGTTATCCGGTTACTCGAATTGGTGCTCGTCTTCGGGTGATTCGTCTTTAATCAGATTTAACGCATGCGGAAGTACGGGCATGATTGCCGCCAAATTTTCTTCGGTTGCTTTCGGGTTACCGGGAAGATTTATGATAAGAGTCCGATTCCGAATCCCCGATATCGCCCGTGACAATATTGCGTACGGTGTAGATTTAAGACCTTTCGTGTACAGGGCAAAATCTATCCCCGGTGTTTTTTTCTGAATTACCATTGCCGTAGCTTCCGGTGTGACGTCGCGCGGGCTGAACCCTGTTCCGCCGGTCGTAAGTATCAGGTCTATATCGCCACGGCTGGAAATTTGAAGAAGTGCGCCCTTAATTACATCCAATTCATCGGGCAGTATTTTCCGTTCGACAATCTTATAATCATCCGGCGGAAGCGCTTTTACGATCAAAGGACCGCTTTCATCTTTGCGTTCACCCGAAAAACACCTGTCGCTGATTGTTAAAATGGCTGTATTATACATATAAACACAAAATTTAATTGGTTTTTTTTAAAAATCAAGGCTTATTCGGATAAATTAGAGTAAAATAATCAAATCCATAAAGAAGCAATCAAGGCTATGTATCATATTCTTAACTTTGGCTAATTTTAAGATTAAAGGCATTAATCGCACCGTTAAAATATAAAAAATGCTTGAATTTTCCTATAATGCAATTTTTACCAAAGTTTTAGTACTATTATAAAATTCTCTAAAAACCCAACGAATAACAATAGTTTTTTGAAGTTAAACTCATTATATTGGGTGAATAATCACCAAATTCTCCAATCAAAATGTTTTTAATGACACATGCCGCGGCAGGTATGTTTCTTGGCGCATTAGTGCCTCATCCTGTTGCAGCATTCACTGCCGGCGTGGCATCGCATGCAATACTCGACATGATTCCTCATGAACCTGAGGATGATTTGATTCTCGATTATCCGGGTTCACCGGGTTCTTCAAACAAATCGGTCAGACGAAGAGTAATTGTCAGCTCCTTTGATCTTGCTTTCGCTGTACTTTTGGTATTTTTAAGCTGGTTTTTTAGTCTGAAAGGTCAAAATCAATCCGGGTTGTTTATAGGAATGATATCGGGAATTGCGGGGGGTCTATTGCCTGATTGCATTATCGTCCTTACGTTTTTTATGAACAACCGGTTTTTGAGATGGTATTTCGACCTGCACAACAAGATCCACTTTGTGATTTCTCGGTCTTCCGTTCCCCGAACGGTTTCTGTGGCATACCAATTTGGTTTAGTAGGATTGTTTGTATTTTCGACATACTATTTTATAACGTAGGCGAATACTTATGAAACGTACTGACTCCACCATCGAACACTTCCTTTCGGAAACTACGCGTAACGTCGCAGGTATCACCCGTGCCGAAGCAGGAGTATGTTATCTGGAAACAGCGCCGGATATTTTTAAGATTGCATTCGTAACAGGATTGAACAACAAAGAAGATTTTGAAGGTCTTACTATAACCCGTGCGAATATCGAAAATTCTGTTGATGATATATTGCAGCCTCAGCTTTTCCTACGATCGCCGGCTGTCTTTTCACAAATAGAAGAAAAATCTCCATTGCAAAGTTACACTTTTGAAACCCGGTTATGCCTTCCCCTGTCAAACCGGGAAAAGTTGATTGCATTTATTGAAATACTCAATCCCAAAAGTACTACCT
>JADFON010000165.1 GCA_022562855.1 Candidatus Zhuqueibacterota bacterium
AAATTTTTCTACTACATCCTTGATTCTATATATAGCTTTTTCGATATTTTCGATTGAATTAGCATAAGAAAACCGGAGATAACCTTTGCCCCATTTACCGAATGACAGACCGGAAATTGCCGCAACTCCGGCTTTATTTAATAGTATCGATTCAAGCTCTTCGGATGTTTTTCCTGTCCCTTCTATATTCGGAAAAGCATAGAAAGCGCCTTTCGGCATAAGACACCGGAATCCCGGAATACTGTTCAAACCGGAGACAATAACGTCCCGTCTTTTTCTGAATTCTTCAACCATTTTCGCAGAATCTTCCTGTGGACCGGTCAATGCCTCGATACCGGCAATCTGAGTAAAACTTGCTGTACAGGAATTGCTGTTTATGTGGAGTTTTTCAAATTGCAAAGCCAGGTCATTCGGCATTACCCCATAGCCCATTCGCCAGCCGGTCATTGCAAAAGATTTAGAGAACCCATCTAATATAATAGTACGCTCCTGCATCCCATCGATGCTTGCAATGCTCTCAAAGGGATGTTCGTAGGTAATTCTACTGTAAACTTCATCAGAAAGAACCCAGCAATCATGTTTTTTTGCAAGATACGCAATTTCCTCAAGATCGTTTCGCGATAACATGCCTCCGGTAGGATTATGCGGCGTATTTAACAGTATTAATTTGGTGTTGTCGGAAACACTTTCACGAAGAGTCTCAAGATCGAATGAAAAATCATTTTCTTCTAATAGTTTTATCGGAACTGGTTTTGCGTTTACGAATTCTGTCATCGATCTGAAAATCGGAAACCCCGGGTCCGGAAAAACGACCTCATCACCTTCATCGGCAAGTGCAAGAATTGCAAAAAACATAATCGGTTTTGCACCGGGGGTTACTACTATTCCATCAGGATCAACGTCGATATTCCGTGTTTTTGAAACTTCATCGGCAATAGCGTTTCTGAGTTCAGGTAAACCGTTCGGCGGTCCATATTTTGTCCAGCCCTGGTCCAGCGCTCTTTTTCCTGCCTCCAGAATATTTTTGGGGGTAATAAAATCGGGTTCACCGAGTTCAAGATGAATTATGTCGCGTCCCTGTTTTTCTAATGCGGTCGCCTTCGCAAACACTTCAAAAGCAGTCTCGGTACCAAGTCTGCCCATCCGTTCAGCAAGAAACGATTTTTCGTCTACTACTTTATCTTCAACTAAGGTTTCGTTCATCCTAACATACCCGGTTAAGATTGCTGTGAGTTTTTGACGGGATATCCAAAATAATTAACGTGATTCATATGATTTGCGGTGTGAAAAAGTACGTAAATGGAGCTTGATAGTCAAGGTTTTTTTGGTTTGCATCAATTGCGGTAAACCGCCTAAAATCGTAAAAAATAAGCGAATATGATTTTGTCGAAGAGAAATGTTTTGTTTGACCGTTCCTTTCAAAAACAGTATTTAATCAAGGCAAAATAACGGATGACTCAATATCTTAATCCGGTAAAGATTCAAAATTTATTATAATTACAGCAAATCCAAAATATTTGGAATCAATGCAAAAATAGTGTATATTTTGTAAATTTTTTTGTACTGCTATTTAACCGAAATAACATACCTGTAACAGGAAATAATTATATGTGTGCGAAACCGGATGGAAGTTCGCTGGACTTGATGAGCCTTGCCAAAAGTTTTTCGACAATTCTTTATATAATAACCATGCTCTTATTTGCGCTCGGTTTTTTCATTCATTTAGCTTTTTACGCCGGAGCATTTCTGTTCGTTATGCTTCTGATTATCGATATCCGTTATAAGTATTTCCAAAAAAGCCACGCAATTCTCCGCAATTTCGGTCTTTTCGGGGCAATGCGTTACCTGATGGAGAGTATAGGTCCTGAATTACGTCAATACTGGATTGCGAGCGACGTCGAGGAAAAGCCCTTTTCCCGAAGAGAGCGTTCGGAAGTATACCGGTACGCAAAAAATATAGAAAGTACAGCCCCGTTTGGGACGTTGGAGAATTTACAATATGGAATGATTCGTCATTCCATGTACCCTCTGCACAAAGAGGATATGCCTCAATTCTCATTGACATTTGGCGAGGAGAGGAATATCAAGAACGCCTATACGATAACAAAGCCGTTTATGGTAAGCGCGATGAGTTTTGGCTCGCTTGGCGAGAACGCTGTGCGCGCGATTGCCCGCGGAGCAAAAAGAGGCGGGATACCGATGTGTACGGGTGAAGGAGGATACCCGAAATATCACTTGATGGAGAAGCCTGATATAATATTCCAGATGGGTACGGCAAAATTCGGGGTGAGAAACGGCGACGGGTCGCTCAATGATGAGAAATTGAGCTCCCTTGCAAGTGAAGAATGTATAAAAATGATCGAAATAAAGTTTTCACAGGGCGCTAAACCCGGAAAGGGCGGTCTGCTTCCGGGCGCAAAGGTGACCCCCGAAATTGCCGAAATCAGGGATGTTCCTGTGGGAAAAGACGTCTATTCGCCGCCGGGGCATATCGAATGCGACAATGTAGAAAATACGGTTAAATTCATAAAGCGGGTACAGGAAGTATCAGATCTGCCGGTTGGCATAAAAATGTGTATTGGCAACGAGCATGAGTTTCAGGATTTTGTCCGTGAAATGCAAAAACAGGACGTTTTTCCCGACTATATCGATATCGACGGGGCAGAAGGCGGAACCGGAGCGGCGCCCCGAAGTTTTCTGGATTATGTCGGGATTCCCTTGTTTCATGCTCTCAAACTGGTCGTAAATATTCTGCATGAAGAAGGCGTAAGGGATAAAGTGAAATTGTTGGGAGCCGGTAAGCTCGTCAATCCTGCCCGACAGATCACGGCATTTTCTTTTGGCGTGGACGCCGTCTATACCGCGCGTGGATTTATGCTTGCGCTGGGATGCGTCCAGGCGCTGCAGTGCAACCAGGATACTTGTCCTGTCGGTATTACTACACATGACAAACATTTGCAAAGAGGTCTCGAAATAGAAGATAAGGCGCAGAGAGTAGAGCATTATATAAAAAATCTCGATAAAGCCTTGAAAGAGTTACTCGCCGCTACCGGTAATAAATCACTAAGAGAATTAAGAAATAAAAATATTATGTTCAGACCGTGGGAGTATAATTGATAAAAAATATGGATTGTTATAGCGGAATACGAATATATATTTTCCTGAATTTAATACACTGCGATACAATTTTATTTAGGCAGCCGATCATATGAAAATTTTATGCACCGGGATAAGCGGAATACAAAAACTCAAGTACATTGAGGAGCTTGTTCCGTTTCTTGAAAAAAATGGTCATAAGGCAAAGATTTTTGATACCTGGGAATACCTTTCTCTTGCGGGAAAAGACCTTGGTCAGGAAATAACCAAAGAAAAGATACTCGACCAGCACAATCTTGACGCCTTGAGGGCGATAGCATTCGAACGTATCTGTAATGAAATAGAAAATCTCCTCAAAAAAGACAAAAACATCCATATAATAATCTCGACTCACGCCTGTTTCAGATGGAACAAATTCCTGAGGTCGGGGTTCGACGTGCATTATCTTAACAGGATAGACCCGGATATTTATGTGAACTTTATCGATGATGTGCATAGAATAAATGAAAATCTATCAAAAGATTCGCAATGGGCAAACCGGCTGAATTTGGAAGAGATAATAACCTGGCGGGATGAGGAGATGTTTATTACAGAAACACTTGCCATGTTTCAAAAGAAAAAGTTCTTTTTATTTGCCACATGCGAGAACTTATCGAGCCTCGGCGCGATGATTCTGCATCCCGAAAGAAAGAAAATATACCTCAGCTTTCCAATAACGGCTATTCAGCAGGAACAGCCTGAACTGTTGGAAGAGGCAAACGCATTTGCAGATGGTTTGCGAAAAGACTTTATCGTCTTCAATCCTATGTCTATAAAGGATCTTGGAGGGATCGACAACCAGGGAAATATGGTTCAAAAACAGCTCAAAGCCGCTACCGTTTGGCGCGATTTTAAGCTGATTTCTCAAAGCGACATAGTGGCAGTCTACTATCCGGTGGAAAAGAATTCTCCCGGCGTCAACCAGGAGATCATGTACGCCTTTACGCATGGCAAAGATGTCTACCTGTATTATCCGAAGCCCTTTGGTCTCAGTCCTTTTTGGGACCCGGAGATTGCCGTAACAAAGTCATTCGATGATCTGAATGATTTTAAGACCTATCTTAAATCACTCGCTAATAATAAGAAAAAATAAAACACTCTTTTTGATGTGCAAATCCGGGATTTTCATTAATGTCACGAGTAATAATCGGAATAGGACATAAGGCGAGGCAGGGAAAGGATACCGCCGCAGAGCACTTGCAAAAAATATTCAAATGCACAATAATCCATTTTGCAGATTCTCTCTACGAAGAATGCCGTAATGCAACGATTTTGTACAAAGAGGGAGGTAAGTCCGGTGAGATTGCATCTGCGCTGTATCTGAAAACAAATGATGAAGATTATTATCATTTCACTGAATTCAATGATACCATTACCGGGTGGATAAAGAAAAACGGGGTACGGATTGCGGATCTGCCCTATGATGCAGATCTGAGATATGACGGTATGACGGAAAAAGACGGAACGTTGCTGCAATTCTGGGGAACTGAGTTTCGGAGAAAGGAATTTAACTGGGATTATTGGGTAGATATAGTCAAGAAAGAAATAGAGGCAAATCCCGACCGCGATTATATTATACCCGACACCAGGTTCAAAAATGAAGCGAAGATGATAAGTGCAATGGGTGGTGTGGTTTGGAAGATCAACCGTACCGGGTATACAGCGAAAGACCGCGACCCAAATCACATGAGTGAAGTAGATCTTGACGATTGGGAATTTGACACGGAAATTATTAACGACGGGTCGATTTCCGAATTAAATGAAAAAGCAGTAACACTGTTTAGAAAAATGAAAGGGCTGCCTGATGGAAACATCACGGGTAAGTAAGGATGAATATTATTTAAGAATTGCTGAGAATATATTTGACCGTTCCACCTGTCTGCGGCGTCACTTTGGCGCGGTCATTGTCAACAATGACGAAATTGTCGCAACCGGTTACAACGGCGCTCCCCGGAAGGTAAAGTCATCGATGGAACACGGATTTTGCTGGAGGAAAGCTCACAACGTTCCTCACGGCAAGAACTATGAACTCTGCCGTTCGGTTCATGCGGAACAAAACGCGATGATACAAGCATCCCGCCGTGATATGCTTGGTTCAACGTTGTATCTCGTTGGTGAAAATCCTGACAAGAGCCTTGTGGATGCGTTCCCCTGCGTCATCTGTCTCAGGATGATAATCAATGCCGGGATAGAGAGAATCGTCTTCCGGAAAGCCGACGGAAATAT
>JADFON010000166.1 GCA_022562855.1 Candidatus Zhuqueibacterota bacterium
TCGTTGATAACGCTCGGGTCGAACCAAGGATTATATGGTCCGGTACCTGTCGAGGTATAAAAATGCGATGCCGATTCATGAAGATCATGGACTACCTGCGGGTGGTATTCAAGATATGTTCTAACAAGATTCTGGTATAGTTTCAAGGTCAATGACATACCGTCACGGTTGTTATCGTGCCCAACATATGCGCCCCAGTATAGAAAGGATTGTTGCGGGGCATTCGGGTCTTTTCTCGGCGCCATACGGACGTCTACCATTTTGTCCCTGCCGTCGGGTTCGATAACAGGGGTTATCATCACAATCGAATTCTCACGGATTTCTCTAATAAATTTCGATTCGTCAACGGCAAGACGGTACACAAGCTCCATGAGCATTTCAGGGGAACCGGTCTCCCCCGAATGCAGACCACCGGTCAACCGGTAAAAGGGGAGACCTTCTTCGATCAGTTCCTCAGCCTCAGCCTCCGTTATTGTTCTCGGGTCTGCAAGTTTTGCGGTAATTTCTTTATACTTGTCGAGATCCCTGATATGGTCTTCATCGGAGACAACAACAAGGATCATTTCCCTGCCTTCTTCCGTGTAGCCAATATTGAATACTTCAACACGGTCTGACGCTTTTGCGACTTCACGCATGTATTCGTAAATTTCATGCGTATAGCTCAAAACATCCGCCGCCCCGGCAATATGACCGAGTATATCGAGAGGAGTAGGTACTGTGTCGGAATAAGGTAGATAATTTACCCATTTGGTTGTAAACGGCTCAATGGTGAACTCTTTGATCATTGCCGTATATTCCTCGTCAATCTTTTGCTGGGCAACTGCGGGTCCCGTCAGCAGAAAAATTACCGTGCAGGTTAATACCAGCGCATAGACTGATATACAAGAAGTAAACCGGTTCTTTGATAAATTCAAAAATGGTAAACTCATTGTAAATCCTCCTGAATTGATTGATGTTCCGTTATGAAATTGTTGAATAAAATTTATGGATAGGCATAGCTAAGGTAAACAAGATGAAATCGGTAAATACGGATAAGAATGTTTCCTGAATCAAGATAGGTATTTCCAGATTTCAGGTCAAGAAAAATTATTTACAATACGAAAGAAAATTACTACCTTCCCTGTGATGTCAGAGGAGTAAATAAAGCGAAAAGTACTTTTTATCAAAACCGGTAGATACTTTTCCGTTGAACTGATACCTTCCAAAGACAGGAAAATTCAATATATTTGGAAATTCCAACTTTGAGTTATCAGACATATTTCATTTTCGACAGGCTTTTATGTCGCCTTACAGTTCAATGAGCAACGATAAAAATAAAATCGAACACGATACCGTAACTGCAGATAAAGAACAGCTCTTTTCTGAACAGGTAAAGCTTCTCTACAAAAATGCTCCCATTGCATTGATAGGAATTGTAGTAAGTGTTATTGTAATTACATTCTGGTTGATATTCTTTGTATCGATTGACCTTGTAATTATCATATTGTGGTCGACATCGATAATTCTTGTTACAGCAGCCCGTTTCATTCTTGTCAAAAAATATAATAAATCCTCAAAAAAACCGGAAGATGCACCGAAATGGTGTAGAACCTATGTAATTACCATATTCGTATCCGGTCTTCTGTGGGGGTCTGCGTCGATTTTCCTGTTACCCGGTGAGACGGTTATCCACCAGGTATTTATCGTATTTTTTATTGGCGGATTAGCAACCGGATCGGTAGGTACATATTCTTCTATCGCATGGGCTTCACCTGCTTTTGTCATTCCGGCATTTTCTCCGGTTGCAATCCGGTTGTTATTACAGGGTGACGATATGTCCGTCATAATGGGAGGAATGCTTCTGTTTTATGGCGGCACGTTACTCTTTTCCACCCGGGCTTTACATGCGACTACGCTTTATTCCTTAAAAATGAAAATCAGAAACACGGGACTTATAGATTATTTGAAAGATGCAAAAGCAAAAACAGACATCCTGAACGAAGAATTACAGGAAGAGATTATCGAACGAAAACAAGCATTGAGTTCACTGAAGGAAAGCGAGCAAAACCTGGAATTGATAATGGATACGATGAATGAAGGTTTAATGCGCGTTGACAATGACGATATCATATTGTATGTGAACGATCGAATGTGTGCTATGACCGGATACAGCCGGGAAGAATTGGTTTACCAATCGGCGCAAAAAATGCTGTTGGCAGCAGACAAGCGTACAAAAATGAGAAATAAATTAGAATCCAGGTTGAACGGTTCCTCAGACAGGTATGAAATCCAGATCAGAAAAAAATCGGGTGATCTCTCATGGTTCCTGATAAGCGGTTCGCCGGTATTTGACAACGACGGAAACGTTGTCGGCTCTATTGGAATTCACACAGATATTACTTCCCAAAAACTTTTGGAACTCGATCTAAGAAGATTTAGAGAAGCAATGGACCAATCCGGTGAGGCAATTTTTATCACTGACGCTAAGACTGGCAGCTTTATCGATGTAAATGAGACCGCTTGCACTTCGCTTGGATATGACCGGATGGAATTGCTCAAAATGAAAGCAAAGGATATCGAAAAGAATTTTCCGTTTAAAACAAAAACTCAATGGCGCAAGCATGTTGACGAAATAAGAAGAGCTACGACGCCGCTATACTTTAGCGACGGGATGCATGTGCGAAAAGATGGAACAACAATTCCTGTCGAAGTCTATGTATCGTTCAAAACGTTTGAAGGAAATGATTATCTTGTCGTAGTCGTGAGAGATATATCCCAACGTAAGCAAATCGATGAAAAACTTAACCAGCGCCTTGCCGCAATCGAGGCTTCAAAGGATGGGATCGCAATCCATGATGAAAATGAAAAATATGTATATATAAACGATGCTTATGCAAAAATATACGGATATGATAATTCTGACGAAATGATGGAGAGATCATGGAAGGAAAATTATGAGCCGGTAGTATGGGAAAGGCTAAAGAGCGAATTCGTGCCAAAATTAAAAGATGACGGTTATTGGAGTGGGGAAAGCGTTGCAAGAAAACGTGACGGGAGCTTGTTTCAACAAACTATATCGTTAAGCAAAACTAAGGGAGGCGGACTGATCAGTATTATCCGGGACGTGAGCGATCGGTACGATTCCGAGAAGACAGCCGAAACCCTTTACAATATTTCGAATGCCGCCACGTCTGACATAAGTCTCAACGAATTGATAAAATATATTCACTTATATCTCGGTACGATTATAGATACGACAAATTTCTATATTGCCCTGTACGACAAAAAATCCGACATGATATCGCTTCCCTATTATGTTGATGAATATTCAAGAGATTTCAAACCGCTTAAGTGTACCGGTTCGATCTACAGCGTCGCACAAGTTATTCGATCAAAAAAACCGGTATACCGTTCAGGAAAAGATTGTGAAAAATATATAAAAAATGTGGTGAAATCTACTGCGGAATACAATGCGAAAGTTTGGCTCGGCGTGCCGTTGATAAGGTCAAACGAGGTAATAGGCGCAATGGTTGTGCAGAATTATACAGACCAGGACCGGTTTAGTGAAAATGACATTTCACTTCTTGAATTTGTTTCGGGTCAAATCGCGGCGTCGATAGAGACCAAAAGAATTTACGAAGCGTTAAAAAAGTCGGATGAGGAATTGAAATATCTTTCAAACCAGATTGGTCAATTGAGCCTGTCGGTTGCAGATCTGATTACTCTCGAAAACCTGCAGGAAGTATTTGATGGAATAAGCAAGGCAATCGTTGACTATTCGGATTTCCGGCGCGTGCTTATTTCTTTCTATGATGAGGATTCGCTGAACAGGGAAATATTGGGATTCAGCGGTCTGGATAAAAAAACCGTTGCAAAACTCAGAAAAATCGATATGACCAAAAGTCAATATATGAAAATATTCGAAAGCGGGACGAAGGTCGGTCAATTCTCCTATTACATACCTCACACAAGGAAAGACATTTTTCCCAAAAACACTGCTGTGTTTGGATCGGGACCTGTGCCGACAGGGGACGATATGTGGCATCCGGAGGACAATCTTTTCGTGCGCATGAATGATAAAGAGGGAAATTTAATTGGAGTAATATCTGTCGATGAATCCAAATCGCAGCAAAAACCGACCGCGGAAACCGTCAAACCGTTGGAAATATTTTCGAGTCTCATTTCACAGATCATTATCCAGAGAAAATCCGAACAAAAACTTAAACAGCTTGAAGAAGAATTATTCCAGTCACAGAAAATGGATTCAATCGGTAGAATGGCAGGAGGGATCGCTCACGATTTCAATAATATTCTGGCTATTGTTATGGGTTATGCAGACATGCTTAAACAGCAATTTACCGATGTTACGAAGGACGAAGGAAAGGCTGCGAGTATAATTTTTAAGAACATCAAGAGAGCTTCCGATCTAACACAACAATTGCTGAACCTTGCGCGTGGAGGCAAGCACAACCCTGTTCTACTCGATATAAACAAAGAAATAAAAAACATTGTAAAAATATCCGAAAAAATATTTGAAAAAAAGATCGATGTAATTTATAATTTTAAGGATAATACACTCGGTGTAGAAGCGGACAAAAACCAGATCGGTCAGGTGTTCACAAACCTGATAATCAATTCAAAAGATGCAATGCCCGATGGAGGAACAATAACATTCGAAACAGGAAAGACCACTGTTGATAAGAAAAATGCAAACAACACTCCCGGATTAAAACCCGGAAAATACGCTATTATAAAAATTTCCGATACGGGTTCAGGAATGGAAAAAGAAACTTTAGACCAGATTTTCGAGCCGTTCTTCACAAAAAAACCAAAGGGAACCGGTTTGGGACTGCCTACCGTTTACAGGATTATCAAAAATCACAAAGGGCATATTGCAGTAGAAAGCGAATACGGGAAAGGGACAACTTTCTCACTGTATTTACCTGCTTCTCAAAAGAAAATTGAAAAAGAGAAAGCCGAAAAAAGAGCAATAAAGCTGATCCGCGGAAGCGAAACAGTATTGATCGTAGACGATGAAGTGGATGTAAACAATCTTATTTTGGAAATGCTTGAAAATATGGGATACAAGGTTCTTCAAGCAAAAAACGGTATAGAAGCGGTAAAATTATACAAGAAAAAGCACAATGACATTGACCTTATACTTCTCGACATGATAATGCCGAAGATGTCGGGACACGAGGCTTTTTTTAAACTAAGGGACATTAACCCTGATGCCAGGATATTGATCGTCAGCGGTTTCAGCCAGGACGACAAAACCAGCGAACTACTCGATAACGGAGCTATGGGTTTCCTGCCAAAACCGTTCGAACTTGGTCAGTTGAACGAAGCGGTTGCA
>JADFON010000167.1 GCA_022562855.1 Candidatus Zhuqueibacterota bacterium
CCTAAACCGCTTATAACTATGAGTCCAAAAGATGCACAAGACCGGTCAATTGAATCCGGCGATAAGGTAAAAATATATAATGATCGTGGCATTCTGAATTTTGAAGCATTCGTGGATTTCAGCATAAAAGACGGATGTGTTTCAGTGACGAACGGCTGGTGGATATCAGAAGGAGGCACCGTTAATTTTCTGTCTGCAGGACGGGAAACCGACATGGGATACGGAGCCGCTTTTCATGACAATCTGGTCGAAGTCGAAAAGGTTTCATGATGCAGAAATCATTCATTTTCGACTTAAACAAATGTACCGGCTGTCAGGCGTGCCAATTCGCATGTGAGATCGAGAATCAAACAGTTCCGGGTGAATCGTGGCGCACGATCAATACTTTTAATCCCCAGCATCATCCCGGTGTTCCGGTTTTTCATTATTCAATGGCTTGTAATCACTGTTTAGATGCCCCATGCATGAAATACTGCCCAGCGCTTGCAATATCGAAGGATTCTGAAACGGGCGCTGTGAATATAGATCCCTCGAAATGCATCGGTTGTAAGTATTGCTCCTGGGTATGTCCATATGACGCCCCAAAATTCAACACATCTTCCCATATAATGGAAAAATGTACGTTTTGCTCACACCGTTTAAAAGAAAACAGAGACCCCGCTTGTGTTTCCGGGTGCCCTACCGGGGCATTGGGATTTGGCAATTATGAGCAAAAATCATTGTCAAATAACGAATTTTTGCCCGGCTTCCCGGAG
Organism: Candidatus Zhuqueibacterota bacterium; assembly: GCA_022562855.1. Classification (GTDB taxonomy): domain Bacteria; phylum SM23-31; class SM23-31; order SM23-31; family SM23-31; genus JADFON01. The sequence continues at coordinate 756 of JADFON010000167.1, forward strand.
ACAGGAATCAAACCTGCGATAAAACTTGTTAAGCTGCGCAAGGATAACGAATACCCACAATTGACATCTTCGAATAGTTCTATTTTAAGTAGTGAACATCAAAAGAAATACATTACCGGTAATGCGAGAAAGATTTCGTTGAAAAATGAGTGGCCGCTTGCAGTATTTACGCTTGCAGCTTCGGTTTTAGTCGCTCTGCTTTGTGCAGCAATGTTATCCGGTATAACTGTCAATCCGGTCTATTTCCTGATATCAGGATTTGTGGGCATGAATATAAGCGCCATGCATCTCGGAAAAAAAATAAGGGCGCTTAGGGCGGTGCTCAACTGGAAAAGATCCTGGATCAGCAGGGAAATCATTCTATTTTCAACCTTTTTGATTTTAGGATTCTTGTATCTTTTGCCTGTTGCATACCTGGGAAACTCCGGATGGATTATAACTGTAATCGGTTATGGTGCATTGTTTTCTATGGATAAGGTGTATGATATCCGGGGAAGACTCGGATGGAAAAAATTGCATAGTAGTGGTGTTTTACTCACTTCTTTGTATTTAGCAGGGGTGTTTTCAGGAACATGGGTAATGATAGGATGGTTTGGATTTTGGAAAATGTTCTTTTATACCATTCGAAAAAACTATTGGAAGAAAACAGGCGAAAATCCAAGAATTGTCCTAAGTGTAATACGACTCTTTCTTGGCTTTATATTCCCGATAATCCTATACCAGTTAACAGGAACGAATTATGTATTGTTCATTTTTCTTAGCGTACTATCGGGAGAACTGATCGACCGGAGTGAATTTTATCATGAATTTGAATTGCTGACGCCGGAAGTACAAATAAGAAATGATCTTGAAATAATGCTAAAAAAAGAATCAAAAAACAGGGGGCGAATGGACCCGGTAATCAGATAACTCCACTAAACCTTGATATAATTTTTTCGCCATATTTATTTCTTAAACTATCCATTACCGGGAGTATTTCATTTTTTCGATAAGGTTCGTTAAACAAATCTTCCTGGTGAGACGTCAATATGGAATCAAATTGTAATGGATATAGTTTTGAGACCGATAACCCTATCAACCTTATCGGTCTGTTTTTTTTATACATTTGCTTGAAAAGTAATTTACCTTCTTCAAAAATTTCCCGGTCATCCCATATTAAATGCGGGAGAGTTTCCCTGTGTGTATGTGTTTCAAAATCGGAATATCTCAATTTAAAAGTAACTGTTTTGCCTCCAAACCCCCTTTTCCTCATTCTCCTTCCAACTTTTTGGGACAGTTTCATTAGCATCTTAAAAAAAGTATCATCCTCTCTGACATCTTTTCCAAAGGTGTGCTCATGACCGATGGATTTTTCGTTTTCTCTTTGATTTACCGGTATGACTGTAGCAGCGCTTTCTCCACGGGCAATTTTTTTCCAATGTTCCCCATTTTTCCCGAAACATTTCTTTAAAACATTATCCTTGTCAACTGCTAAATCACCAATCGTATATATCCCGATTTTATGTAATATTTCAGCGGTCTTTTCTCCTATTCCCCATAATTTCTCAACAGGAAGAGGATATACTTTTTCTTCAATATTAACTTTTGAAATTATCGTTAGACCATCGGGCTTATCCATCCCGGAAGCAAGTTTAGCAAATATCCTGCTATACGCAATTCCAATCGAACAATTTAAATTTAGTTGTTTGAATATTTGTTTTTTTAATTCCCTGGCTAAATTTATCTCATTACCGTATTTTTGCACCACATTCGTTATATCAAGATAAGCTTCATCAATGCTTACCGGTTCAACAACAGGGGTAAAAGTATGAAATATTTCTAATAATTGAACTGCAGCGTAGGTATATTTTTTTCCGTGGGCTTTCAAGTAAATGCCATGAGGGCAACGGCGTTCTGCTTCTGCTATCGGCATTCCGGAGTGTATTCCATACTCCCGTGCTTCATATGAACAGGTCGAGACGACTCCCCTTCCTCCCGGTATCCCTCCCACTATAACCGGTTTTCCCTTGAGCAGCGGGTTATCTCTTTGTTCGATTGCTGCAAAAAAGGCATCCATGTCGATGTGCATTATCAGGCGTACATGTGTATTGTGTTTCTTCCGCGTTTTGTTATTCTCTGCCCCTTTTTTTGCCGGCTCGATATTTTTTACTGCTTCCGGTGGATGCCATGTCATGGTGTTTATAACGTTAATTTCTTACAATACTTTCTATTTATCTTCTATCTTGATTCATGTCATTATTTTGAGACTCTTCATGTGTTATTGTTCTGATAGTTACCGTGCTCGATGCTTCTACGGTCACCATCCGATTCCCCAATTTGAAAGAGTGCCGGAATATTTTTTTATCTATTTTTTTCATCCGTCCATACAGACGCGGGAAAGCTCCCACGACATATTACTCAAATCGAAAGTCAATTCAAAACAGTCGGGACCGTCTGCCATTACAGAGAAATGGTAGAACCGGTTTGTTCCCTCATCGCTGACCCAACCGCTGTTGATCTTTGAAACTTTGTATGCGCGTTCATTCCATTTGAACCGCAGCGGCTGTATTTTACCATGCTGGAACAGCGTAATGACCTCTATCGGCTGAAATACATCTTCGTACATCATGATTGGTACATGTTAACGCGGTGAAACAAAAGAAACTGTTCATTCCCGGTTTTCAATTATTGTTAATTCGAAAATTCTCTTTTCAGGTTTTCAAATTCCCGCAAGAGGGATTCATATTGTCCCTGGAACTCTCCATCACTCAAGTCCGGAGGCTGAAACATCGTGAATTGCACAAAACTGTTTCCTCCGGGAAGCTCCAAAACCCTTATAGGGAAAACGCCCATTTGATCTTCCGCAGGTCCTGCAAACATGTCAACAACCCCGGTATCGTTGTCCGCTTTAATTCGGAAGAACATTTCACCCATTGGCGTAACGACTTTATACTTTCCGCTAACCTGTTTCAATTCTCTGCAGAATTCAGTCACCCATTTCGGCAAATTTTCAACATCCGATAAATAGGAAAATACCTTCTCTTTCGACGCCGTCAGAACTAATGATGCCGTTTTCGAATTCATACTTATTTCCTCCATATCCTCTGTTTCGCACATACCGGTTCCATCTATCGGCATCGGCAGAATGCCAAGTTTGATCGTTTTAATTGTGAGTGTCCTATCGGGGAATCTTACATTTTTCGCATGACGGCAACGATTTTTCCTGCAACGCGAAAATCATCGAGGTCTTTCTCTACGATGATAGGACCGAATGCCGGATTTGCGGGTTCCAGGCGGACACGGTCGCCTTCGGGGTAATACCGCTTGACCGTGGCTTCATCGCCGATAATTGCGGCAACAATATCGCCGGGAAAATACTGAGAAGCCGGTTTGCCGAGAACGTAGTCGCCGTGGAATATACCGGCATCTTTCATGCTGTCACCGGTAACGACCAATGCAAATACGCCGTCAGCTTGAACAAAAGTCGTATCGACGGCAAGGTACCCGTCCAGGTTCTCCTCCGCAAGGATAGGAACGCCGGCTGCAATCCTCCCGACAATAGGGACTTTCCGTATGTTGCGGATAATCGAAGCATCTTCTGCCCCGGCAAGCGGGGTCAGTTCAATGCCGCGGGCAAGACCCGGGTCCCGGTTGATATAGCCCTTTTTCTCCAGGGCATCCAAATGAACTTTCACCCCATTGGTGGATTTAATGCCAAAATTGGATGCAATCTCGCGAAAACTCGGCGGATAACCGCGTCTCACTATCTCATCCTTGATAAAATCGAGTACTGCCCGCTGACGGTTTGTCAATCCTATTGTCATTGTATTACCTCCCTTTTAAAGATTGTCGGTAAAAAAAACCGGATTGTTTTTTTAATTTGCGAGGTGCCGCGTAGCGGTGGCTACGCCAAAAAACACCTCACCAAGCACACTAAACGAACGGTTTCAACAAGATTGTTCAGGTAAACCGATTGTATTTGTTCATATATAAATGATTATTCGGGTATCATAATATACTGTGCTTATGTTCACTTGTCAAGAAAAAAATGTACATTTTGTTACATTACGGCATAAATATTTTTACATTCACCATAATTAGACACCGTAAATTAAAGTCCGGGAACAAATTGGATGAAACTATAGTGAGGAGACATAGCAAACTGTAATAAAGGATGTCAATCATGAAATTACCAGGTGCATATAAGGCACTATTAATTAACACATCTTCGGTACAACACGTATTTTTTATGCTAATCGCAATTACATTTGTGCTCCTCTCCTCCGGCGCTGCAACCGCCCAGGAAGCACAGTTAAAACCGATTGCAAATCCTAAACTTGAAATCTCCGGAGAAATAGAGGAAACAACCGATTTTTTTGGGAGAAAACGATTTATCGGAAAGATCATTAATAAGGAAAACAAAAGAATTGACTTCATAAAAATCGAAGTTACATTACGCGACCGTGAGGGCAACGTACTGGAAACTAAGTCGGTTTATATTAAAGGGCAGTTTCACCGTTTTCGTGACCGCCAGATCAGCACAAGCAGTCTCGATTCCGGGAAAATCGGGACAT
>JADFON010000168.1 GCA_022562855.1 Candidatus Zhuqueibacterota bacterium
CAAATTCTTCCAGTATCTTTCCTTCCGGGCTGACGATAGACTTCACAATAAAGGGTTTCATTAACGTACCGCCGTTAGCTACCACCGCATATGCGCTGACCATCTGCATGGCATTGACCGTCATTTCCTGGCCAATCGCAATCGACGCGAGGGAGTGGGACGTCCACTGGTTAACGGGTCTAAGCAGACCCGAAGATTCACCATTGAGATCTATCCCCGATTTTGACCCGAAGCCAAAATTCCGGGCAAATTTATAAATGCTCTTTTCGCCGACCATTTTCGCTATTTTATATGTTCCGATATTGCTGGACTTTACTATAATATCATTAAACGTCATCATTCCATGAGGCTTAGAATCACGAAATACCCTGTTGCCGAGAAGTAATATCCCGTTTTCACAGTAAATTTCATACTCCGGTGATATTATTTTCTTTTCAAGAGCCGCCGCCGCCGTAACAAGTTTAAAAATCGATCCCGGTTCAAAGGTGTCGTTTATACTCCTGTTTTTCCGTAAATGAACGGGGGATGATTGAGGATTATTACTGTCAATGGCTGGAAGCGTCACCATTGCAAGAACAGCGCCCGTCAAAGGATCCATCATTATTGCCGTCCCGGACAGAGCTTTGTATTCGTTCACAGCTTTTGAAAGTTCTTCAACTACGATAGTCTGGATGTCAAGATCAATAGTTGTTATGATTGTATTCCCGCTTTCGGGGTTTTGAACAGGATAATTGAAATCCACTTTCCTGTTACCGCGAGCATCGGTTTTTACAATTCTTCTGCCGGGAACTCCTGCGAGAAATGTATCATAACGGTATTCCAGTCCTTCGATTCCTGCGTTATCAATATTTGTAAAACCTGTAAAGGAACCGGTAATGTCACCCTGGGGATAAAAACGCTTGAAGTTTGCTTTGGAATAAACGCCTGCCAGGTCTCTTTGAAGAATTTTTTCGGCTTGCAGAGCAGGCACTTTTCGGTCCAAATATACAAATTTTCTGTCCTGTCTCAATAACTTCAAATAATCGTCAAAGGATTTGTCCGAGTATTGTGAAAATACTGTGGCAATTTTCCAGGCATCTTTTACACGAGGCGGTTCAGCGGAAAATTCGTAAAATGCGAGGTCGGTTGCCAGGCTGTTCCCCGACCTGTCAAGAATATCGCCTCTACTCGCCGGTAAGACCTCTTCACGAAAATGCTGGTTCTTGCCGAGGCGGCTATATTGATCGCTTTTGAAAACTTGTATGGTGAAAACACGGTAGACCAAACTGATCCAAATTATCAGAAAAACAAACCACAGAAAGTTAAGCCGCTTTTGCATTGAATGTTCCGGTTGTACTTTGTGCTCAGTTAGATATTTTCGACCCCGGGCACCCGGGTTATTACTTGTTCCGTGATAAAACTTCGTCCGGTACCGGTAAGATGATTTTCGGTGATTCCGGGAAGTCCATATTAAACTTTGATTTTACTACCGGATAAATGATTTCGTATGTTGTTGCCATTTCTAATTCACTCTTCTTAAAATTATTATTACTTTGCCGGTCGTATATTTTTTGTTGTAATCCCTGGACATTTCCGGAAATAGCATCAATCTGGATTTGAAGCCATATTAATAAAATGAATGCTGTACTTACGATTGCGAGAACAAACAATATATTTTTTAGAGAACCACGGTTTTTCAGCGGCAGTTCTTTTGCCTTTATGTTTCCGGGTATACCTGTTGAATTTCGCTCTTTCTTTCTACGATAATAAGGAGAACCTGTGGCTTTTGTCTGCACTTTTCCTCCATACTTCGACGAGCCTGCGACGAGCTCAGCCGAGGCGCTCAGTCGAGCCGGATCAGCCTCCGGTTGGCGATTGATTCATTTTCAGCATCGTGTTCGTTTCGCCGCATTGTTGCCGCAGCGCGAATCTATTTTTTTCAGGAATCTTCCCGGATAATTTCTATTTTTTCAGCCACCCTTAGTTTAGCGCTGCGCGACCTGGGATTTATTATTTTTTCTTCCGAAGAAGCCCGAACAGGCTTTTTTGTAATAATCTTTGCATCAGGGATTTTCCCGCATTGACACACCGGCACTTGTCTGTGACATATGCAGGGGTCTTGATGTTTACGATATATGTTTTTCACTATTCTATCCTCAAGAGAATGATAAGATACTACAGCGATTCTTCCGCCAGGCAGCAACAAATCCCAACATATTTCGAGAAACTTCTCGAGGTTTTCAAGCTCATGATTAACTGCAATTCTCAAAGCCTGAAATATACGCGAAGCAGATTTAACGAAAAATTTTGGCCGCCAGTATTTTTTCATTATCGTTACAAGGTCATTCGTCGTTACAATAGTCTGTCTCTGCCGTTCGCGGATTAATATTCTCGCTAACTTTGCAGAGCCTCTTTCCTCACCGTATTTAAAAAAAATCTCTTTTAAATCTTTTTCAGAGTATTTAGATACTATATGCGAAACCGAATCCGTCATCCGGTTGTCCATTCGCATATCAAGCGGACCGTCTAACCGATGACTGAAACCCCGTTCACCAGTGTCTAACTGTCTCGAAGATAATCCGACATCGAGCACGATCCCGTTAACGGCGGAAATTTTATGGATACTGAGAACCTCTTTTATTTCACAAAAATTTGCGCGGTGTATTGACAAACGACCGCGTCGTGTTTCAGGCGACGCCCATTTTTCGGAATATTCTACAGATTTTTCGTCCCAGTCGACCGCAATGACCTTTCCGTGCGAATCCAATTTTTTTAGCAGAGCCTTGGTATAACCCCCGTCTCCAAGCGTTCCATCGAAATATATTCCGTTTGTATCAGTTACCAGAAAATTTATTATCTCCCGCAGTAAAACCGGAATATGCCCTGACGGTTCACTTTTCATGAAAAAGTTTACATGGAATATAGGTTAAAGCCGACCACTTACTCTCTTTGATAAAGCCGTTTATTTCCCGGCTAAAAAAAATCCTGCACGAATGAGAACTACATTTTATTTCAAAGTTATTATGCTGTTGAGAGCGTTTCATAATTGCCAAAGAATGTCAATATCAACTGTCATACCGAACTTAGCCTGCCTGCCACTACGTGGCCCCTGTTTTTGGGGTTTCGGCATCTTTGAGCACAAAAACAGACCCTGAAACAAGTTCAGGGAGACGGAAAAATAATAATACAACAATCTTCTATTTTATATCGACCTCAATACGTCCTGTTTCCTTTTTTAATGAAGGCTAATCGAGAGAGATACTTTCAGCGATATCCTCATAACTTTCACCCGGCAGATCAAGATGCTTTTGGTATGTTTCCGGGTTCCAGATTTCCATCTTGTCCAGGACTCCGATAATCAAAACTTCTTTTTCAATGTTTGCCAATTTGAGTAGTTCTGCGGGAATAGTAATCCGTCCCTGTTTGTCACACGTGTCTTCCGAAGCGTTCGCTGTGGTCATCCGAAGAAAGCGGCGGTTACGTTCTTTTGTTGTAGACAACCGCCTCAGCTTCTCTTCATAAATCTTCCACTCATCTATTGGAATAAGTTCAAGACATGAATCGAATCCCCGCTTTACCACAAATGTCTCATTTGCCTCGGGAGCTAAGGCTCTACGAAATTTGGCGGGAATATTCAACCTTCCCTTAGCATCTAACGTGTAACGAAATTGACCTTTAAATGATGACATCGCGCTCTGTAGTTCGAAAAGATTTAACCAGATTGATTATCAAATAAAGAGAAAATTATCCCTCTAAGAATAAACCCCTTTAACCCACTATTACCCATTTTCCACCAAAAGTAGTGAAATAGTAAAGCTTTTTTTGCTAATTGTCAAGTAAAAAAGTAATTTAACCGGATTTTTTAAATGAGTTTGTTAAGAGCAGGCGATTAGTGTTTGCACCTGATTAATGTAAGGCGAGTGACATATCAAATTACTTGATAGTATCAACATAAAGTAGTGTGTTGTAATACGATACGCTATATTTTGAATAATGAGTGGGAATAAATGAAGCGCGGAAACGTTGGTTTAAAACAAAAATGTGGATTTTTTTTTGCTAATTCAAGAAAGTATTAATAATGAAAATTTTTTGAGTAATTCTCAATTCAGGTTAATCAATGTATTCTGAGACGTCTTCCTGTACCATTAATTTTGCAATAACCTCGTCTGAAACAAAAAGTCCTTTCGCCGTTAATCGAATGTGGTCATTCTCACACAGCAATAATTCAGACAAACGATCTTCTTCAAGGATCGATTCAACTTTTCCCGCAAGAGTCTCAGCCGGCTGTCTGCCGAATTGTTCACCAAAGCAACTCAAAGACAACCCGCTCCGCATGCGCAGACCGAGCATTATTACCTCGTTCATTTGCTGAATCTTCGACAAAATTTCCTTGCCTTCAACGGGTAACTCACCGTTATCAATAGTCTCGTAATATTTAGAAAAACTCTTTGTATTCCAGAAACGCGTTGTTCCGTCATACGCATGCGAAGACATGCCGAATCCAATGTACGGCTTGCGCTCCCAATAGTGCATATTGTGTTTCGATTCAAACCCGGGTTTTGCATAGTTTGAAAGTTCATAATGATTGTATCCCAAAGAGCCAAGGCGGTTACAGGCGATTTCAAACATATCGGTCGTGACATCATCGACCGGAAGAACCAACTCCCCGTTTTGTACCTGGCTGGTCATCCTGGTTCCTGCCTCAAGCATCAATGTGTACGCCGAAACATGTTCCGGTTCCATAATTCTCACGCTGTCAAGCGTTTCTTCCCAGCTTTTCAGGGTTTGTCCCGGTGTACCATACATGAAATCGACACTAATATTGTCAAATCCCGCTTCGCGCGCTGTTCGTACGGTTTCGGGACCTTCTTCAGCGGAATGATTTCTTTCGAGGGTCTTTAATTCGCCGGCATTTTGGGACTGAATTCCAATTGACAGCCTGTTGATACCCGCTTCACGGTAAGTGTGCAGTTTGTCCTGTAACGCAGATCTAGGATTTACTTCTATGGTGATCTCAGCATTCTCCAGGACATTAAATTCTCCATGGATTTTGTCCATTATATCGGCTATTGATTTCCCCGGTGCATAAGACGGGGTCCCGCCTCCGATGTAAACTGAACTTACATTTAATTTTTCCACGCCACGCGAGCGGTCACTATGTGATGATGCGTGGTTCACGCCACGGACATCGGCGGATTTCGCGAAAATATCTACCTCTTTTATCAAATAAGAACAATATTGTACGATTTTTTCCTGTTCAAATCCTCCGGTTGTAAAAAAATCGCAATAGTTACACCAGTG
>JADFON010000169.1 GCA_022562855.1 Candidatus Zhuqueibacterota bacterium
GACCCCGCTTTGTGCACAAATGTTTCACGTAGCGACCACTCACGTGGCGGGTCAGGGACGACCCGAACTACGGTGTTTTAGGGTTTTGCAACACTCTCTGTAAATATATGAGGTTTTCTGTGTTTAATCATTGAAAATCAAAGCATTCAGTGACAATCTATGTCAAAAAAATAGGAAAACAAGCTATTTAAATTGCCGGTAAAGGATTTCCACCTTGTAGAAGATTGGTTGACAAAAGTGTAAAAAAAATGTACCTTTTTGCTTACAATTAATTGAATTGATTTACACTTATGCGATAGGGTTATGATAAATATTATCTGGATGATGTTGATAGTGATTGCAGTGGTGACCGCAGGTTTATCCGGGACCATGCAGGAAGTAACCAACGGCGCGATAAACGGCGCTCGATCATCGGTTGACATCGCCCTTGGTCTCATCGGCGTCATGGCGTTGTGGCTCGGGGTGATGCGGGTGGCAGAAAAGGCGGGAATCGTGCAGATGATCGCACGGATGGTGAAACCGGTTATGCGGAGAATATTTCCGGAAATTCCGCCGGAGCACCCCGCGATGGGGGCAATGCTGATGAACATGGCGGCTAATGCACTGGGACTTGCGAATGCGGCGACGCCTTTGGGTCTGAAGGCGATGAAAGAACTTCAGTCTCTCAATAAAGTCAAAGACAGGGCTTCGAACGCTATGGTGACCTTTCTTGCGATAAACACCTCCGATGTAACGATCATACCGATAACGGTTATCGGTATCAGGGCGATCGCAGGTTCCGCTTCGCCGACTGAGATTATCGGAACGACGATTATCGCCACGGTTTGCTCAACAGCCGCCGCGATAATCGCTGCAAAATCGCTGCAAAGATTAAAAATATTCAGGTATGACGATAGGGATTAACGGCATAAATACTAAAAAATACAAATCGATTCGGATTTAATATGGGTATTCGTGAAGTAATTCAGGTAATTTCAGTTTGGTCGATCCCGGTAATTATTGCCGTAATTATTGTTACCGGATTTATAAAAAAAGTAAAAGTTTACGAAGTATTCGTAGAGGGCGCAAAGGAAGGTTTTGAGATCGCTGTCAAGATCATCCCGTTTCTGGTAGCAATCCTGGTAGCCATAGGAATGTTCCGCGAATCGGGCGCTATGGATATCCTTGTAAGCATAATATCACCGGTGACAGGGCTGTTCGGTTATCCGGCAGAAGCGCTTCCGATGGCATTTATGCGTCCATTATCCGGTTCCGGTTCTATCGGCTTGATGACAGAGCTGATAAATACCTACGGTGCAGACTCCTTCATAGGCAGGCTCGCGTCGACGATGATGGGCAGTACCGAAACAACGTTTTACATTGTCGCTGTCTACTTCGGCAGTATCTCGATTCGTAAACAGCGCCACACAGTCGCTGCATGTCTCATTGCCGACTTTGTCGGTCTTTGCGCCGCTTTTATAATTTGCAGTATTGTTTTTTAGATTGTGATTTCTAAGTACCTCATTTTAATTACCGTGAATTGCCCGATTCATTTGAGGGCTTACGTTAGTTTCGGATAAAACTACAACAGCACGATACGCTTTTTCGCAGGGGCACGCCTGTCCCGTTTTTCGGGGGCGTGCCTGCGCCTTCTTTTTGGTGCCGTGCCCGCTTTGTCTTTAATTAATAAGCCTGTAACATAAATTCAACCATGAAAAGCGCCTACGCACAAGTGGTATTTCCTTTGCCGTTAAACCGGGAGTTTACCTATAAAATCCCAGAGGAAATGCAAACCCGGGTTTTACCGGGGTCGATAATATCCGCTCCCTTTCGCAACGGGTTAAAAACGGGATATATTACCGGCATTCACCACGATTCTCCTTCCTTTGCATTGAAGAACATCAGTGACTTACTTTTTGAAACCCCGGTATTCGATGATGACCTTTTACAGCTTGCGGGGTGGATGGGCGATTATTATTTTACTTCGGTAGGGGAAATCCTGCAGGTTATGCTTCCGGTAAAATTGAACCGGGAAAGCGTTGATCTGATAACCCCTCTCGGAGAGTTAGATAAAAACGCGAAACTATCTGAACTGGAACAAAAAATTGCTGAAATTGTCCATAGCAAAGGCAAAATAACGCCAAAGGCATTGCGCAAAGAAACGGGAAAGACCCGGCTTTATCATACCCTCGATAAGTTGAAACACCTCGGTATAATAAAAATCGAACAAACTATTACAACCAAAAAAGCAGGCCCCAAAAAGCAGATTTTTGTACGTCCTTTGCTAAAACTCTCGAATCAAAAACAAATAAGTGTTTTTTCAAATGCTCCCGTTCAAAAAGAGCTATACAGTTATATAGTAAAGCGCAACTCCATATCAAAAATAAAGTTAGCAGCGCATTTTCCCGGTACGGACAGTTCGTTAAAATCGCTCGTGGATAAAAAGTTGATTGAAAAATACGAAAAAGAGGTAACCAGGGAATATCTTGAAGATGAAATCAAAGAACCGAAAATTTTGCCAAAGCTGACCGCCGCTCAAGAAATTGTTATCGAGGCAATTCGGAATACGACGGAAAAATCTGCTCCGGTTGGAAATTCTGAAAAGGAGGTCAGAGATTTTGTGTTTCTCCTGCATGGTGTGACCGGCAGCGGGAAAACGCGGGTATACCAGGAATTGATCCGTCAGACACTATCTAAGGGAAAAGGCGTCTTGTTTCTTGTCCCTGAAATTGCTCTCACGGACTATTTTCTGACAGAATTGCGGGAGTGCTTTGGCAAACAAGTTGCCGTTTTACACAGCAGAATGTCGCCCGGTGAACGGTATGATTCCTGGCGGTCTGTGCTCTCAGGAAAAAAACAATTGGTGATAGGTCCCCGTTCCGCAGTGTTCGCCCCGGTGAAAGACCTCTCTTTGGTTATCGTTGACGAGGAGCACGATGTATCGTACAAACAACACGAATCGCCTCCTTATTATCATGCGAGGGACATAGCGGTCTACCGGGGAAGGATAGCCCGTGCCACCGTTGTGCTGGGTTCCGCCACGCCGAGTATGGAATCTTATTATAACGCGAAAAAGGAAAAGTACACTTTGCTTGAATTGAGGGAACGGATTGACGGAACCCTGCTTCCCGAAGTCCGGTTTATCGACTTGAAACAAAAAAGCGAAAAAAACGAGCGAGGCGGTGTTTCCCATATCAGCAGGGAATTATTGTCGGCAATAGAAGAACGGCTGAAAAAAGACGAACAGGTTCTTTTAATGCAGAACCGCCGGGGTTATTCAACCTTTATTCAATGTAATGAGTGCGGATATGTCGATACCTGCAAAAATTGTAAAATCAGCATGACATTTCATAAAAAAACACAAAAGGCGACGTGCCATTTCTGCGGATACAGCACAAAAGCGCCGTTGGTTTGTCCCGATTGCGGGGGCAGTAAGCTCTGGTACGCCGGCGTCGGAACGCAGCAAGTCGAAGAAGTGGTAAAAGAAGCATTTCCGGGATTCAAAACCGTTAGAATGGACCTCGATTCCACGCGGTCAAAAAGCGCGCACAAAAGAATAATGGAGGGATTCGAAAAAGGAGATTCAGATATTCTCGTAGGTACTCAAATGATAGCGAAAGGTTTTGATTTCGGTAAAGTAAACCTTGTCGGAATAGTGTCTGCGGATACCGGTCTGCATATGCCGGAATTCAGGGCGGCGGAAAGGACCTTTCAACTCTTGACGCAGGCGGCAGGCAGGGCAGGAAGAAGAAAGGAGAGAGGCAAGGTATTGATTCAAACGTATCATCCGGAACACTACAGTCTTACAGCGGCACAAAACCACGACTACAACCGTTTTTACGAACAGGAGTCCACGATAAGGAAAGACCTTGACTATCCACCGTTTGGCAGACTGATCCTGCTGCGTTTTTCCTGTGAAGATCAGGCAAAAGTAGAAGAAGCGGCAATCAAAACGGGAAGCTGCCTCCGCCGTCTCGGTTACAAGAAGAATCTCCTGGGTCCGGCGCCGGCGCCGATCGAGAAAATAAAGAACCGCTACAGGTGGCAAATTTTCCTGCGAAGCGGAAAAACAGTAGATCCGAACGGAAGATTGATAAAAAAGACAGCACAGTCTGCGCGAGAATTTTTCGATAAACTCCCCCTGAACAAAACCGTCAGAATGACGATCGACGTCGACCCGGTGAATTTGATGTAGAGCTAAGGGATGGGGCTTTATCAATGATTAAAGTCAAACGGAGAAAGGCGAGGCAGGGACAGGTTTTGAAACTCTTTTGATGGAACAATCATGAAGTAGTGAAAGTAGCATAATGAACGGATGCCATTTTTCCTGGACGATACAAGGGAGAGACATGAGGAATAAAAAGTATAATAAATATATATAGGTTCTGGTCCATTACATTCTTCTGCTGATATCATTCTTACCGTTAAGTATATTTGGACAAGAAACGGGAATCATAGACTATCCAACAATTAATTACCGGTCGGTCGAGACAATAGTAACAGTCGACGATATTTTTCTAAACGAAGGATTGAACAGACCATTTGCAGTAAGATACTTATCAAACTCACAAAACATAGTTGTAATGGATAATGGCAACGACTGTCTATATATTTTTGACAATACAGGAAATTTTTTGCGAAAAATTGGAAACACCGGCAGGGGACCTGCGGAATTCAGATCTCCGGTACTTCTGAATGTAAGCAGAGGTGGAACAATATACGTTTACGATTCTTCTTTGCTTAGGATATCAATGTTTTCAGGTCAGGGCGAATTTTTAGATTCATTTCAATTATACAGAAGAATTGGCTACCAAATCCTAAATTCTACCAATGGCTTTTCTATATCAGCTGACGACAATTTAATATTGAATCAACCAAGCGGGGGATTTTATATCTCAGAGTACTCTCCTGACGGACAATTGCAACGAGAAATTGGTAAAATTAAAGTAATAAATAAGGATAAACCCGATAGAAATATATTCTTTGCTGAAGGTTTTCCCTTTATCAGAAATTACCTTTCAGGGTTTTAGTAGCTATGGCCTGGCATTGGCAGTCAGTAAATTGATGCCTGAGGATGAACTGCCATGCGATACGTTGAGTATGGACGGAAGTTTTGTTACTGACATTAGTGGAACTACGTTGGTAAAGTATTTTACTGAAATGGAATTGCCGGAAGCCGATCCGTTTTCTGCAGGGCAATCTTTAACCCCGACTGATTTACCGACAGGCGAACCATGGGAAGGGAATTACAACATG
>JADFON010000170.1 GCA_022562855.1 Candidatus Zhuqueibacterota bacterium
ATTATTAGAGGATTTCCTTATGAAGTAAAGAAAAAATGTGATATAGAATATAAGAAAATTTGTGAAGATTTGAAAATAGAAAAATTAAATGATGATTTTATAATTTTTAAAACTTTATCCCCCCCGAAAACCCGTACATTGGGGTAAGGTACGGGTAAAAATTTCATATTAAGACTACTCCTGAAGTCCACCTTCGGGAGGGGAGGTGGGGGATTTACTTGTCCCTTGTGATAACAAGGAATTTTGTATAAATTGAATAAAAAATACGCTACACCGATGTATATTCAAGTATATCGAATCTCGTGATAATTCCTTTTATCGATTTTCCCTCTTTAACGAGGGCGGCAGTATTGCTCTTGAGAATTACAATAGCATTTTCAATATTTGAATTTGCGTCAAGAACCGGCAACGGATCGTCCATAACAGAATTTACCCGTGAATCGACACTTACCTTATGCTCGAAAATCTTCGTAAGCACCTCCCTGTCCCTGAAAGTACCGATCGTATGGTTGTTTTTCATTACCGGTATCTGGGACAACCCGTATTCGTTCATCACATTGAGCGCTTTGTCAATTGTATCATCGGAGTTGACCGAAACAAGCTCCGGGACCCTGCCGCTTTTTGATTCGGTAATCATTTTCAGGGTCATGCGTTCAGGTTTGAATAACCTGTGTTCTTTCATATATTCGTCCGAATGATGCGTGCTGAGATATTTCGAACCCGAGTCTCCCGCTATAGTCAAAACAACGGTGTCATGAGAAAATCTCTTTGCGTATTCGAGCGCCGCCGCTACATGTGTTCCGGTGGAACCCCCGCAATATATCCCTTCTTCTCTCATTAATCTTCTCGAAATCGTAAACGAGTCGCTGTCGTCGATATATATCATTTCATCCACATATTTCAGGTGCAGAGTTTCAGGAATAATGTCCTCTCCTATTCCTTCGACTTTATATGGTTTGAAACCGGACAGGTCGCCGGTGTCGAAGAACTTCTTGATAACCGAACCGACCGGGTCCGCGCCGATTATCTTTATGTCCGGATTTTGCTCTTTCAAGTATTTACCGATACCGGAAATCGCCCCCCCGGTTCCCATACCCATCACGAACGCATCTATCTTTCCGCCCGTCTGCTCCCAGATCTCCGGTCCGGTCGTGTTGTAATGAGTATCGGGATTCAATTGGTTATAAAACTGGTTGATAAACAGCGAATTCGGCGTTTCTTCAGCGATTCGTTTAGCCGTATTCAGGTAATATTCGGGCGAATCCGCAAGAGCGGTGTACGAAGTGATAATAACATCGGCGCCAAAGGCTTTTATTGTCGCGATTTTCTCCCTGCTCTGTTTATCGGTCACTATAATTATTGACTTGTAGCCCTTTACCGCTGCTACCATTGCGGCAGCCGCGCCGGTGTTGCCGGATGACCCTTCGACAATAACTCCCCCTTTTTTCAGTTTTCCGGTTTTCTCGGCATTTTCGATAATAGAACAAGCGATCCTGTCCTTCAGACTTTCGGATGGATTGAAATATTCCAGTTTCACCAGAACCTGTGCGGATTTAGGTTCAGACAGTTTTTGAAGCCGGACTATTGGGGTGCCTCCAATTAATTCAAGCACCGAATTGTTAATCCCCGATGATTTCATCCTTCGTTTCTCCTTCTTCATTTATTGATTTAAAATAATATTTCATGCCAAAGTAGAGGGCGGCAATAGCCCCCATCACAATATAGGCGGGAAAGATAATTCCCATCGACGGGTCTGCACGCAGTTCCTCGCTGGCGTTTAATGCAAACAGAGAAATGCCGTTGTTCAGTCCATGTATGACAATTGCCGGGTATATACTGTTACTTTTCAAGCTCATAAAACCGAGTACCATAGCAAGCATCATGATCGGCAGCATCCCGAAAGGATGGAGAACGGAAAACATCATCGCTGTAATTACCACTGCCCATACCGGTGAAAACCGGGATTCGAACGACTGCTGTATAAAACCGCGAAACAGCATTTCTTCAAAAAATGCCGCAAATATTACTATCGATATGATTAAAACGATCAGTTTATAAGTACTGTCAAAAAAAAGTGAATCCACGATACCGGTCTCGAATTGAGATTTCATATCTGAGTACCAGCCGGGTTGAGGAAGGGATTGTAACATGTTTTCCATAAAATTGATAACAACAACTAACGAAATTCCAATTACGACCGCAGAAATTAACTGCTGTTTTGAAATGGGGTTTAAACGGAAAATACGGCGGAACGAATACCCTTTGATTTTCGCGAATACGAGAGCGGGTATTATTATTACCCCCTCGAGCAAAAGAAATTCCGTATCTAACGGGTAATATACACTGATGACAAAAAATACGATTGTGGCAAAGAAAATAAACCCTGCGGTGACAAAAAGAACGATAAAAGTCTCGAAAAGCGTCGGAATTCGAAGCTCATTTGTGGATTCCTCAACCGGCGATCCCGGCCTGCCCCCTGATCCTTTTACGGGCCTGCCCCCTGATCCTTTTCCGGGCTTGCCCCCGGTTTCTTGTGCGGGCATTCCCCCGGTTTCGTTTTCTAATCCTGTATTTTCCATAATTCAAGCTCTAAACATGCCTAATTGAATTTATATGTTGAAATTTTAACCGGAAATATATAACACTTTAGTGTTTAATCAGTTTATGCCGTATAATCCCAATTCTATCAAGTAATATCCCTGTGCTGACTGCGGCATTCAAAGATTCTGCTTTGCCTTTTCCGTGGATTGAGACCAGACGGTCACATTTTTCTATTATCTTTTTCGATATTCCCGTTGCCTCGTTGCCGATTATCAGGGCTGTTTTATTCGAGTTTTTCGGAATTTCCGATCCGTTTTCCGGCACACTTCCTAAAACCATAAACCCCTTGCTCCGCAAAAGGTCGATTTGCTTTAGAAGATCGACGTTCTCCCAAACGGGAAGATGAAAAACCGCCCCCATGGACGAACGAATAACTTTGCCGTTCGTTATTTCAACACAGCCGCTGCTGCAAATAACCCCGTCCCACCCGAACCATGACGCTGTCCTGATAATGGCACCGGTATTACCCGGGTCTGATACATTATCGAGAATCAGGAATGATTTTTTTGATCCGGTTTCTACAGATAATCCCGGCGGTTCAGGCAGCGAAACCAACGCAATTATATCCTGGGGTGTTTCGACATCCGAAATCGATTCCAGAATGGAACCGGTTGTTGTGAAAACGCTCAATACGCGGGGATGGTTTACAATTTTTTGCAGATCTTTCCCTTTTCCACGGCAATAAACCAGTATTTCTATTTCAAATCCGTTATTTAGCGCTTCAAGGCATAACTTTTCCCCCTCGATGAGACATTTGCGTTGTTCCCTGCGGATTTTCTTCTGCAGAAACTTCCTGAGATACCTGGTCTTATTTTTGGAAAGAACCTCCATTTATTTATCTTCTATTTTTCGGTTTCACAAAACTCGATTATCTTTTGAACTCACACCTCATTCCCCTCTCACAGAGATGGGATATTATTGATCTTAAACTATTTGCTCCCCTTCTCTTACCAAGAAAGGAGACTTTACAGGTCTTCTATAATATGCTCCCCTTCTCTTACCAAGAGAAGGGGTCGGGGGATGAGTTTATAAAAAATCTATATTCATTATTTCAAAATTTCTCTTTCACCTTCCTCAACAAGACGTAATGCCTCTTTCGCCGATGAACAATTAAGCAATTTTTCCCGGTAACCGTCATGATTGAGCAACCGGGAGATCTTGCTCAGGCAATGCAGGTGCGGACCAGCCGGTCCTTCAGGTGCGGCGATGAGGAAAAAAAGGTAGACAGGTTGAGAGTCAAGAGCGTCAAAGTCAATACCGTCCGGGGCTATGCCAAGCGCCGTAGCAATCTCGTTTACACCCTTTGACTTCGCATGCGGTATCGCAATTCCTTTCCCGATACCGGTACTCATGGTTTTTTCGCGGTCGATTACCGATTTCAATACCAAATTTTTGTCAATAAGCGGATTAGAAAAAGATATAATATCGACCAATTCGGTGATAATTTCATCCTTTGTTTTTCCTTCAAGCGGCACTTTTACATTTTCAATCGGTAAAATTTCTACCAGCTTCATAAGAACACCCGTTACAATAGAGGAAGAATTACATGCAATTATATTCGGTAAAATTGAATATATTTTTTTTGCTTATAGCAAATGTTATGCTTTTTATAAAACTGTCTAATGGGTATGCTTCCCCTGTAAGTGATCCCTATGGCGATCCCGGATCACGTATGGCGTAGTCATCGCTATGTGGATGATCACTCACGTAGCGGGACGGGAAAAGAAAGAAATATTTGTTGCAAAGTCAACAAAAAAAGGAACCGGTTCTAATACAATAAATAGTCCCTCCGTCTCTTTTTAAATTGTTCGATATCACTCTGAAAGGAATCTATAATAAAAGAGTCGGGGAAGCCCGATTGTAACCAGCTGAGAATCGTATCGGTGCCTGTTGCGCGGTTAAAACCTGCAATCCGGTCTTCATCAAATATTTCTTTATCCGGATACATTGTATGTATTGCTTCAAGTATATGCAATCCTGTTGAAAAGGGGTGGTATACATCGTGGTTAAATATCACCAACTCTACTCCCCCAACTTGTTGACCGCTGAAAATCCCGTAGAACTGCTGCCAGTACGCAGGTCTGAATGTAATGCCGGGCAAATTCCTGCCGTTGAGTTCAATAGCAAGACTCTGCGCGTCAATCCACGGCGCACCGACTATCTTGAATGGCATAGTATACCCCACTCCAACCGAAATTGTACCCAGCTCCCCGATGCTCCCTGTGGTCGCATAATAAGCGGGTGTCTCAGCGCTTGGCACATGGGGAGAAGTCGGAATCCATTGTAACCCGGTATCCTCGAACCGCATAGAACGGTCCCATCCCTCCATCGGGATCACCTTGAGATTCGTACCGATTGCAAATTCCCGGTTAAAGAACCAGGCAAGTTCCCCTACGGTCATTCCATGCACATAGGGAATCGCGTACAAACCGATAAACGATTTAAAATCGGGATGGAGAATATTCCCGTCGACAAGATTGCCGCCAAGAGGATTCGGGCGGTCTAACACAATAAACGGTATCCCGGCGTCCCGTGCCGCCTCCATTGCAAGCGCCAAAGTGTAGATATATGTATACGGACGCACCCCGACGTCCTGTATATCAAAAACGAGCACATCGATATGTGCAA
>JADFON010000171.1 GCA_022562855.1 Candidatus Zhuqueibacterota bacterium
CATTCATCAATCGAATTTTGGGAATGAAAATAAATGTCTTTAAAACTCCGGCAGAAGTTAACGAAGACGATTTACGCGGTGAGCCGGTTGTAATTATAGATGTTCTCAGATCAAACAGCACAATACTTCAAGCTCTTACCAATGGCTGCAAAGAGGTTATTCCTGTTGAATCCATAGAAAGGGCTTTGGCGCTTCATTCAGCGCTATTCGATTCGGATGTGCTGCTTTGCGGTGAACGTGAAGGTCAGAGAATTCATGGTTTTGATCTTGGAAATTCACCGCAAGAGTTCACGAGCGATCTTATCGCAAAAAAATCACTAATATTTGCTACGACAAACGGCACGGTCGCAATGGTAAAAGCCCGAAAGGGCAAGGTAGTTATTTTGTGCGGTTTTCAAAATATGGAAACAGTCTCGTCTCATATTTCTTCCGGCGAATTCGCTAAATTAGCATGGCAGAATCCTGACAACCGGGAAGAAAAGCTCACTATTCTTTGTTCAGGACAAAAAAATCATTTCTCATTGGAAGATATGGTCTGTACCGGAATGTTGATAACGCGTATTACCGGCAGGCTGGGACCCGACGATCCCGGTATCGAACTTACCGATGCCGCACGGTCGGCTGTTGTGTTATATAAGCATCATGCAAATAAACTAAAAAAAATGATAAGCCAGGTTGACCAAGGGCGAGAATTGATTCGGCTTGGCATGGAAAAAGACCTCGATTTTTGTATCCAGGTCGACACATTGCAGGTCATTCCTGTCTATTCCGACGGGAAAATCCTGAAAATCAATTAGTTGAGTTATATTATTCCGGCAGCACATAGAAATTCGTGGTAAATTCCGTCCCACAGAATATGGAGAGTTTTATACCGGGCGATTCTTGAACTCTATGGGATGGGGGGTAAAATGAAACGAAAAAAAACCAACCGAAAGTATTTGATTACCGGTATTGTCCTTATTACGCTTTCCCTTCTTTTAAGCCTGAGCGTTATCTCATACAATACGACCGACGACCCTCCGGTCAACGGCAGCCAAAGCATTCAAAATATGCTTGGAATTGCCGGTGCATACGCATCTTTTTATCTTATAAATTATACGTTCGGATACGGTGTAATTATTCCCTGCCTTCTTTTGTTCCTTTGGGGCGGTCAAATTATAAGGCATAAACCTCCTCAGGCGGGGTTGAAACGTTTTTCGGTTTATTCTCTCTGTACGATGTTTATCATATCACAGGGTTTTGCAATTTATGATGAATTTTCAAGCGGGGGAAGTCCTGCTAATTTTGAGTATTCAGGGATTGTCGGAGGATTCTTTGCCTCTTATTCCGCCCAGTATCTCGGCAAAGCGGGTACAATAATTGTATATTTATCTCTAACGGTCATCCTGTTTGTTCTGTGGACACATTTTCCTGTACTGAAGGTGATCGGAAGATTTGAGAGTTTATTTGGGGAAACATGGGCAAGGGGAAAATCACTATTTTTCTCAATCAGAAATACTTTTGACAAGAACAGGAGAAAGAAAAAATTCAGGGAATCAATACTTCAAAAAAAACCGGGGACGCCCGAATTTGATATTCCTCTTGTGCCAATAAGAGAGGAGACAACGTCAGAGCCTAAACCCAAAAGAGATTCGATTTTACCTCAAGAACGGGATTCCGGTCAAATATCTGCGAATGATGATTTACCATTTACTATAAAACACCGGAAAGAGACAGCCCCGACCGAGATAGAAGATGAGCCGACGTACTCATCCGGACCATATCAACTGCCTTCACTGGATTTGCTCAATTCACCGGCGGCGGACTTAAAACATGAGGGAGATACGAAAGAAGATATAATCCGGCAGGCGGATATATTGGAAAATACCTTCCTCGACTTTGGTGTACATGCGAAAGTAGTGGAAGTACAACCCGGTCCGGTACTGACTCTTTATGAGGTGAGACCCGATACCGGTGTAAAGATAAGCAAAATACTCTCTTTGCAGGACGATCTTGCGCTTGCAATGAAGGCGAAAGGTATACGAATAATCGCGCCCATACCGGGTAAAGATACGGTAGGGATCGAAATTCCAAATCACCATTCATCGGTCGTGTACCTGAAGAGCCTGCTGACAGACCCCGCGTTCACGAGTGCGAAATCTAAATTAACGATCGCACTTGGAAAAACGGTGACCGGAGAAGTGTATTTTGCAGACCTCGCCAAAATGCCCCATCTGCTTATCGCCGGCTCAACCGGCTCCGGTAAAAGCGTAGGCATCAGTACAATCATTGCAAGCATTCTTTATAAGTCCTCTCCCCAGGATGTTCAGTTTATAATGATCGATCCAAAAATGCTCGAATTGTCTGTGTTCAAAAACCTGTCTTCCCACCATTTATTAACTGCGGATTTTATCGATGAAAAAATAATTACAAAACCCCACAATGCCGTAATGATATTAAAAAGCTGTGTGGCAGAGATGGAAAGACGGTACAATATTATGGCTAAAACGGGAGTACGTAACCTTGAAGATTATAACGCAAAACCCGAAAAACCTGTAGATGAAAAAACGGGTGAACCGTTTCCGCAGAAACTTGAATATATTGTTATAATAATCGATGAACTCGCCGACCTGATGATGGTTGCTTCGAAAGAGGTTGAAGAGCCGATTACACGGCTCGCGCAGATGGCAAGAGCCGTAGGAATACATATTGTTCTTGCAACACAGCGTCCCTCGGTTGATGTTCTGACCGGGGTCATAAAAGCGAATTTTCCGTCGCGCATTGCGTACCAGGTAGCAACAAAGGTCGACTCACGAACCGTACTCGATATGAACGGTGCGGAGCAGCTGCTTGGGAGCGGTGACATGCTGTATCTCCCGCCTGGCGCAGCAAAACCTGTCCGGATGCAGAACGCATTCGTTACGCAAAAAGAAATAGATACTTTAGTAATGGAAATCGCAAAGCAGCCGAAATACAGGAAAAACACGGTTCTGATTTCTGAGACCGAAAAAAGGGCAAAGAGTGATGGCAATTATCTGGATGGAGAGCGCGATCCTTTGTTTTCCGACGCCGCAAGAATCGTTGTTTTGCACCAGCAGGGTTCAATTTCGCTTTTGCAGAGAAGGTTAAAGATAGGATATTCCCGTGCGGCGCGAATTATCGACGAACTTGAGGACGCGGCTATTGTCGGTCCGCCGGATGGCAGCAAAGCCCGGCAGGTGCTCGCAGAGGAAGAAGATCTTGATGATATTCTGTAGCTAAGGGTATTTCGAAGTGCAAATGACAAAACACTAAAGTCAATTTTTGGAACAAAAATCTTCTTTTGCGGGTATGGTCTATTAGCGGTCGCAACTTTTTGTTTAGTCTATGTGTAGTGTCTCGGAAATACATTGGAATACTCTCTCTGTTGTGTGTTGGTGTTATCCACCAACAGAGAACAAAAAAATCAGGCGAAGACATAGCAGGGTTATTTATGAGACGCAAAACTAATAGTGCGTGACATTAATTTCTTACTTTTCCAAGAATAAATCCGGTCAATTTACACCGGGATAACCGGGTGAAGCAAAAACAAAATAATACAATGCAAAAACTCCAAAAACCTTTCGCAATAGCACTTATGGTATTAGCCTTGTACTGTTTAATCCCTGCCGGGATTACCTATGCGCAAAACAGGGCGAGGGACGTTATAAAACTTTTGCAGGAGCGGTTTGAATCCCTGAACGACTTTACCGCTGATTTAGTTCAGGTCAGGAAGTTTGAATTTTCCGGCGTCACCGACTCCTCTTCCATGAAAATCTCCTTATTAAAGGAAGATTTCTTCAAGATAGAATCTTCAAATGTCGTTATAGTTACTGACGGGAAGACAATCAGCGATTACGATATATTCGAGAAGAGATTAACGATAGACGATGTTGATGAATCTTCAACCGATTCTTTTTTGCCGCGGGATTTTTTATTTAAATTCCCAGACCGGTACGACCCTGTGGATTTCCGGCTTGAAGATCGTAACGGCAGTAAGGGTTACCTGATTGCCATGGAACCGAAGAAGCCGGACGAAGAAATTATGCAATCACTTGAAATATGGATCGATTCTGCAGACTCCCTTATCAAGTATGTACGTTATACCGATATCGACGATAATGATAATGTTTATTTCCTGAGCAACTATAAGATCGACATAGGACTAACCCCGGAACACTTTGAACTTATTCCGGCAGAAGGTGTAAAGGTTGTCGACCTGCGAAGAAAAAAAGGTCTTATTCCCCGGGATTGATAAGTGACTGTTAATAATCTTGTATGAAAAAAAAACTCGCTATTGGAATTCTTATAAGTGTTGCCGGTCTTTATTGGGCTTTTCAGGACATTCAATTCACCGCATTTTGGAATTCTTTAAGAACGGCGGACTACCGCTTAATTGTCCTGGCGTCTTTGTTTTCTATGGTTGGGTTTATTATTAGAGCCATCCGATGGAAATATCTCCTCATATTACAAAAAAACATTAACCTCCATTCGGTCTTCTCCGCAATGTGTATAGGGTTTTTTGCCAACAATGTTCTTCCAATGCGGGCGGGAGAATTTTTAAAGGCGTATGTGATTGGAAAAAATGAAAATATATCTGCAAGTGCGGTCCTTGCCACAGTACTCGTTGAACGGATTATAGACGTTCTCTCCCTTCTTTTTATTGCCTTGGCTGTCTTGCTTTTCTTTCCTCTATCGAATAATCCGGAAATTGATTCTATGAAATTTTTTGGTTTAATACTGATTCTTGTTGAAATATTTATAATAACTTTTTGCGTTTTGCTGGTCACAAAAAAGGAATTTACACTGCGGATGACAGATAAGATACTGGTTATGTTACCGGAAAAAGTCCAAATAGTTGGGAAAAATATAATTAATTCTTTTATTGAAGGTCTCGAAATTATAGTAAAGATGAAGCACTATTTCATTTTGACTATGACGACAATCGGAATCTGGGTGGTTGGCTGTATACAAGTTTTATTGATATTATTGGCATTCGACAGTGGACTTGATATCCAAACGGCTGTTGTAGCGTCGATCGTGGTTCTGGTTCTCATTAGTTTTGCTTTGACTATTCCGGCGGCGCCCGGCGCCGTGGGAACGTTCCACGGCTTCGCTATGTTAGGACTGGCTATCTTTTCAATTGACCCGGGTATATCCTCCGGTTTTACAGTTTCTTTACATTTAGCGGCATACATTCCGATAACTTTGACAGGT